>DATKRQ010000044.1:0-7064 GCA_035532135.1 Candidatus Tyrphobacter sp. | reverse complement strand
TCCTGGATTGTGCCGGAATACGTCACGATTCAAACCTTGCGCGGTGAGGAAGAAGGCGCGGCGGCAAAGTTGAGTCAATATAAATCGATAAGCGATTCGATCAGCGCCTTGCTTAATAAGTATCACACCCTGGCGCCCATTCAGGCTTCTTTTGATTCCATTCTGCCGACTGGCCAGGAAGAGGTGCCGACAATTGTGAACCAAGTTCAGGGCTTGGCTGCCGTAAACAAGCTGAATCTGATTTCTCTTTCCGTTCAGGAATTGCCGATTGATTACGCCCACCAGGCGGCGGCGATCAATCCCCTGGGGACGGTGAGGATTACTCTCCATCTTTCGGGCGCTTACAGCGACTTTAAGGGATTCTTGAGCGACTTGGGAACGAACGCCAGGATTTTCGACCTGAATTCCCTGAATATTTCGGCCGGTAGCGGAACCGGCACCAATCCGATTTTTGATTACGCGGTGGCCGTCGACGCCTATTTTGAAACAACTTCAACCCCAAGTCGCTAAATTTATAAATCCAATGGCTTTGATTTTAGAAGAAGAAAAAAAGGAATCCAACACGTTCGCTTTTATCGCCATCGCGGTGGTCGCTGTCGGCTTCGCCGTTGGTGCCTATCTCCTTTTCTTTTCACCCGCCCCGCTCGTCGGAGAAATCCTTCCTCCGAGCATCCAGACAATCTCGACCATTTCAAACGTCAAGCTTGATGTTTCGCCGATCATCGGTTCCCAGGCTTACCGAAACCTAAACACTTCTTCGACTTTGGGAACGCCGCTTGTCGGCCAGACTGGAAAGAGCAATCCGTTTATTAAGTGATTATGGATGAACAAGGCTTGGCTCGGGCTTTAGTTGAAAAAGGACTGCTTACCGAAGAACTGGCTCAGAAGCTTTTGACGGAAGCCCAGAGCCTTAATCAGTCTTTTGAATCTCTGATTTACGGCCGCCGCTTGCTTAACGAAGAGGCGGTGGCCGAGGCCAAAAGCGGGATTTTGGGCATTCCTTACGAGAAGGTGACGGCTTCGACTATTCCGGCCGATGTCTTAAAACTCATTCCCCAGGAAACGGCTTCGAATTACCGCTTGGCGCCCCTGGAATTTCAAAACAACATGCTCATCGTCGGCATGGTGGAGCCGTCCGACACCAAGGCTCAGGAAGCCCTCCGCTTCATCGCCAAGCAAAAAGGATTAAGCCTGGGAGTCTATCTCATCACGCCTTCGGACCTGGAAATGATTTTGCGGCGTTATTCGCCTTATCAATCGGAAGTGGAAGAAGCGGTCAAGGTTTTTAACGTCAAGCCGAGCGGGGGCCTGAGCGCCGCTCAAAGAAAAATTTCGCTTGAGGCTTCAGCGGGGGACGAAGACGCCCCGATTATCAGGGTTGTTTCTTCCACCCTGAAGGAAGCCGTAGAAAGGGGCGCTTCCGATGTCCACATCGAGCCTCAGCGAACTCGGGTGAGGGTGCGTTTTCGCTTGGACGGTGTTTTGGAAGAGGTTTCTTCTTTTCCGCCGGAATTGGCCCAGCCGCTTATTTCCCGCGTAAAAATAATGGCCGAGTTGAAAATCGATGAAACCCGGATGCCCCAAGACGGCCGGTTCCGCACGGAAATTTTCGGCCGAGACATTGATTATCGGGTTTCCACCTTTCCCACCCCGATGGGCGAAAAGGTGGCCATTCGGGTTCTTGATCCGACGGTGGGTTTGAAAAAGATAAGCGATTTGGGGCTAACGGGTCATAACGCCGATTTGGTGACCAAGGGCATCGCGAAGCCCTATGGAATGGTTCTGATTACTGGCCCGACTGGTAGCGGAAAGACAACCACCCTTTACGCTCTGCTTCAGATTTTGAACAAGGAAGGCGTGAATGTGTTAAGTATGGAAGACCCGGTCGAATACTTCATTGACGGCGTAAACCAATCCCAGGTCCGGCCGGAGATAGGCTATACTTTCGCTTCCGGCCTCCGTCAAGCCGTGCGGCAGGATCCGGACATCATTATGGTGGGCGAGGTGAGAGATAACGAAACGGCCGATTTAGCCATTGAAGCCGCTCTCACGGGGCACATTGTTTTATCGACTCTTCACACCAACGACGCCGTGGGTGTTATCCCGCGTTTAATTGATATGAAAGTGGAGCCGTTTCTTTTACCTTCTTCGCTTAACCTGATGGTGGCCCAAAGGCTGATTGGCCGATTATGCAATGCTTGCAAAAAACCGGAACCGGCGACCGGCGAAGCCTTGAGAATAATTCAAGCGGAGTTCCCGAAGTCGCCGGAGAGCGAGGTTAAAGACCCGAGCGTTGGAGGAGGCTATCAAATTTATCACGCTCCGGGCTGCAAGGAATGCAAGGGAAAGGGGATAGTCGGCCGGATTGCCCTCTTTGAGGTGCTGAATATGACCCGGGAGCTCGGCGAATTAATCAGCGCCGGGTTCGATGAAGAAAAAATCAGGGCCGAGGCCAGACGCCAGGGGATGACGAGTTTAAGGCAGGACGGAGTTCTTAAGGCCCTCCAAGGCCTCGTCTCTCTCGAAGAAGTGTTGAACGAAACAGTCGAAACATAGTAGAATAAATCCAAGATTCAAAATTCAAATCTCAAAATGACAATCCAAAATCAAAAATTGTTTGTTAATTTTGGATTTTAAAAAAATGGACTACAACCAAAAACTTAACGAGCTTCTTCTCACAACCGCTAAACAAAGCGCTTCGGATTTGCACATCGCGGTGGGCCGGCGACCGACTCTGAGAATAGACGGGATATTGGTTGATTTAGAGACCGAAGCCATTCTCGGACCGGAGGACGCCCAGGGGCTGGTTTTAGCCATGCTCACGCCGGAGCAGAAAGGAAAGTTTTTGCGGTTCGGCGATTTGGATTTCTCTTACTCATTCGAAGACAAGGCCCGTTTCAGGGTCAATGTTTTTTTCCAGCGCGGCTATATGGCCGCCGCCCTGCGGCTTATTCCGGCCCAAATCAAAACCCTTGAAGAACTGAGACTGCCCCAAGTTCTCCATGATTTCGCCAAAATAAACCAGGGTTTTATTTTGATGGTCGGGCCGGCCGGCCACGGCAAGTCAACTACTCTGGCCGCTCTGCTTGACGAGGTTAATCATAACCGGTTTGAGCACATCATAACGATTGAAGACCCGATTGAATATCTCTTTGTCCAGGATCGGAGCATCGTCTCTCAAAGAGAGATATCGGTTGACAGTCCTTCTTTCCACCGCTCTTTGCGCTCTCTTTTACGTCAGGATCCGGATGTTATTATGATTGGAGAAATGCGGGATCGGGAATCAATCGCCACCGCTATGACGGCCGCCGAAACCGGCCACCTGGTTTTTTCTACCCTTCACACCAATTCGGCCGCCCAGACCATCGACCGGATCATCGATTCTTTCCCGGTTGATCAGCAGTCCCAGGTTACCTCACAGCTCGCGGCCACCTTGGTCGGAATCGTTTCCGAACGGCTGGTTCCCAAAATCGACGGCGGGCGGGTGCCGGCGGCCGAGGTGATGATTATGAACTCGGCTATCCGAAACCTGATCCGTGAGCGGAAAACGTATCAGATCGACTTGGTGATTGAAACCAGTCTCCAAGACGGGATGATTACCATGAATCGGTCTCTCGCGGAACTCGTTAAAAACAAAGAAATCTCTCTGGAAAACGCCGAGCTTTATTCTCCCAATCCGGGCGAACTGCGCATCCTCCTCGAAAAAGTTTAATTTTAATTAAAAACTGGTTAATGAAATTCAGATACAGGGCTCGAACCAAAAGCGGAGAACTGCAGGTCGGCTTCGTGGAAGCGCCGACCAAGGAAGCGGGCATCAATATTCTGACCGGTCACGAACTTTATCTCCTGAGTATCGTGGAGGCGGAAAGGAAAGGCGTCGAGGCCCAGGTTTTTAATTTCTTCAATCGGGTAAAAACCCGGGATTTGATGGTTTTTACCCGCCAATTCGCGACGCTTTTAAGCGCCCGGGTGCCTTTGGGTGACGGCTTAAAGACCCTGGCTAATCAAACGGAGAATCCCATTTTGGTGGAAACGATTATCAATATTCACGATGACGTTTCTTCTGGTCTTTCCCTTTCCCAGTCGCTTTCGCGCTACGGCAACGTTTTTTCTCCTTTCTACGTCAATATGATTCAATCAGGCGAGGTGACCGGCCGGGTGGATGAGGTGATGAATTTTCTGGCCGATTTTTTGGAAAAAGACGTCTCCCTCACCGGCAAAATAAAGAATGCCTTGATTTACCCGGCCATAATGATTGCCTTGTTCGCGGTGGTGGGCGTGGTGATGGGGACTATGGTTTTACCTCAAATTGGCACCATTTTCGCGCAGGCCGGCGCCCAGTTGCCGTTCATTACCGCCTGGCTCATCTCGGGTGGCCAGTTCGTGAGTCATTGGTGGTGGATGATACTTATCGTGTTCAGCGTGGTTTTCGTTTTTTTGGCCGATTATCTCAAAAGTCCCGAAGGAAAGGTGGTTTATGACGAATTCCTCCTGCGTCTGCCGGTTTTTAGCGGCTTGTTTAAGGAAATGTACGTGGCCCGGATAACGGAATCTCTCTCGGTTCTTATTAAGGGCGGGGTGCCGATTACCGAGGCGATCGAGGTGACCGGCCGGACAATGGGCAGTCTGGTTTATGAAGAAATTTTACAAAAGATAGCCGACAGTATCCGAAAAGGGGAACTTTTGAATCAAGCCATCAATCACTATCCGGACTACTTCCCGCCGCTCGTAAGCCAGATGGTGGCGGTGGGGGAGTCCACCGGCAAGCTTGAGGAACTGCTTTCCAAGGTCGCCGATTTTTATTCCAGGGAGGTCGACGACGTGGTGAGTAATCTGGTGGAACTTATCCAGCCGATTTTAATGGTTATCATCGGCGGCCTGATCGGCCTCTTGTTTGTTTCTATTCTGACTCCGATATATAATTTAGTCACCGTAATCAATTCTCAATAAAAGTCGGGAAGAGAAAATAAAAGAATCATTAAATGAAACCAAAAAACCCAAAGACAGTCGGCGGCTTTACTTTGATTGAAATGATTATCGTCATCGCCATCATCGGCATCCTGGCCGGTTTAGTTTTGCGCGAGACATTTGTTTTTCAATCTTCGGCCAGGGACACAAGGCGAATCGGAGACTTAAAAAACACCCAGAATTTTCTGGAGTTATACTTCAACGCCTGCGGCCACTATCCCGGCATTACTGATACTAATAGCCCGTGTTCTGGCGGAGCCGTAACTAGTTGGGAAGGTTCTGCTGGTAGTCTTGCGAGTGAGTTGATGAGTGCTAACGTTATTTCTGGTTCGAGCGTTCTTCCAAATGACCCGTTGACCAGCCAAAATTATACTTATGCTGTTAGCTCTAATGGGCTTTCTTACATGTTGGGAGCCCAACTTGAAAACCAAAACAATGTTTTGAGCAATAACGCCGTTTCCCCCCAAGGAGTAACATTTAATCCATCTATGTCTCAGTGTACTAATCCGGCTACTAAGAATTTTTACTGCATTACTTCCCAGTAATTTGACTTGATTGATGAATTGGCTTGTCTACGTTCTCCTCTTTGTTTTAGGCACGATTTTCGGCAGCTTTTTGAACGTTTTGATTCTTCGCTACAAACCCGAAGAACCTCTTTTTAAGAACGTGGGCGGTCGGTCTCATTGTCCCCATTGCCGGAAGACTCTTGGCTGGTACGAACTGATTCCTCTTTTGAGTTTCATCATCCAGGGCGGACGTTGCCGGTCCTGTCATGAGAAATTATCTTTCCAATATCCGCTGGTGGAGTTTTTGAGCGGGCTGATCCTGGTTTTTGTCCCCCTTATGATTCTTCGCGGCGATCCGGGATTGGCCGTGATTTTAAGTCCCCATCTTTTTCTAAGCACCCAATCGGATTTTTATCACCGGCTTTATCTGGCCGCTTGGGGGGGAATAATCTTATCCGCTCTTTGGGTTTTGGCCTTTCTCGATTTGCTTACCGTCGCCGTCTTAGATCTTCGCCTCCGGCTAATTCCCGACGAACTGAATATCTTTCTGGGTCTCGCGGGCGCGGCGGTCCTTGTCGTTAATTTCTATTCAGCCAAATTTCAGCTGGCCGCTTTCCTGCCCGCTTCTTTCCTGGGGAGCTACGCCCAGCTTTTTACTTTCACCAATAACGTCTGGTTTAATGGTTTGGTTGGTTTGATTTTCGGCGGCGGATTTATGCTGTTTCTTCATCTTGTGAGCGGGGGCAGAGGAATGGGTTTCGGCGATGTTAAATTGGGCGCGGCCGCCGGAATTTTAATGAGCTGGCCGGACATAATGCCCGTGGTCGCGGTTTCGTTCATCGCCGGAGCGATTATCAGCTCGGTTCTCCTCGCTTTCCAGAAGAAGTCCCTCAGAAGCATGGTGCCCTTCGCTCCTTTTTTCGTCTTGGGGATTACTTTGATCTACTTTTTCGGTTACGATATCTGTAATGTCTATTTTCGGATATTCGGCCTCTAAGACCGGTCGGGCCGGCTTCACGCTCATTGAAATGATTATCACTTTGGCCGTTTTGGGTTTGCTTATTTCGGCGGTCGGAGTTTCGGCGCCGATTAATCGGGAAAGCTTTCTTTTGACTACCAGCCAGGAACAATTGAGAGATTTGATTACGAGGGCCAAGGCGCTTTCGGTGAACAGCGTTTTCTCGAGTGTTCCCGGTGGAGAGAGCTGCGGCTACGGAGTTCATATCGATAGCGTCGCTTCGACCGCTTTCATCTTCCGGGGCTGCGGCGCCGATCCGACCTTTTTTAGCGTCTATGCCGCAGCCAACGCCACTTCGACCGAGCTCACGGGTTCGTTGAATCAGATGGCCTTCGACCGATCCTTAAAGCTCAGTTTTTCGCAGGCTGGTTCTTATTCCAACGGGTCGGCGGCCGACATTTTTTTCCTGCCGCCCGATCCCTTGGTCTATATCAACGGAGCAAATCAGGCCGGCGTCGCTGAAGCAATCACGATTTCTCCGGTCAATAACACTTCGAAAATTATCTGGGGAGTGAACGTTAATTCGGTCGGCTTAATCGAACCGGTCCACTAACAGATGATTCATCTTAATC
>DATKRQ010000043.1:0-5552 GCA_035532135.1 Candidatus Tyrphobacter sp. | reverse complement strand
CCGAGCTTGACTTCCAAGGCGTTATAGATCGCCGGCAAAACCGCCTCTTCGCCGAAATCGACGTCGATAACCGGTCCGATGATTTGAGTAACCTTGCCTATTTTTTGAGTCATAATTTTTATTCTTAAGTATTTGAAGCGTAGGAAGTTATCTCAATAATGTCCCGGGTGATGGAATCCTGACGCAGTTTATTATATTCGACCCGTAATTTTCGGGAAAGATCGCTTGCGTTATCCGAAGCATTTTTCATAGCCACCCGCCGGGCCGAATGCTCCGAAGCGTTGGCTTCCATCAGAAGATGATAAAGACGAATCCGAAAAAGCTCCGGCGCCAGCTCCTCAAGCACTCCCGCGGGCGATGGCTCGATGAGATAATCAGCCGAAATATCGGGCGAAAAAGACTCCTGATCGATATACTCGGCGTATCGGCCGACTCTGGGGATAAGCTCGGCCGCCGATTCCTTGATGGCGTCGAACTTAATCGGAAGGAGCGTCCTTACCATCACGTCCTGGCGCAAAGCCGTGATGAAAATAGTCGAGAAAACGATTACCTTGTCGAAGACCTGATTAAGATAACCCTCGTTAATTAAGGCTTCGGCGATCGGCTCCGTTTCCTCCACGGTCGTAAAGTCGCTTGTCCTCACGAATGACCGCCAGACTTTCAGGTTGCGATTTTCCAGATACTGCTTGGCCTTCTGGCCGATGGTGACGAAAACGCAGGCCGGGTCGGCCGGATTGATTTTCTCGGCTTTCATAAATCTCTCAAAAGTCCTGATAACCGCGCTGTTAAAAGAACCGGCCAAGCCCTTGTCCGAGGTAACGATGAGAAAAGCCGTTTTTTTGACCGGCCGATCGACCAAAATCTCGGGAGGGTCGAGTTCCTTGATCCGGGAAACAGTGGCTAAAATCTCCAGGGCGGCGTAGGCGTACGGCCGCGAAGCCAAAGCGATTTCCTGGCTCTTGCGCATCTTGGTGGCCGCCACCAATTCCATCGCTTTGGTAATCTGGCTCGTATTGGCCACGCTTTTTATTCTCCGCTTAAGACTTTGGGTCGATTCCATTATTTTTCTGAAAATCTTTTTAAAGCGTTCTTCAGAGCTTCTTCCACCTCTCCGGTCAATTCGCCCGTTTCCCGCAAAGGCGACAGGACGTCCGACTCATGGAATCTCACAAGATAATCAAGCAGGTCTTTTTCGGTTTGCCTTACTTCCTCCACCGACACCGATTCAAAATAGCCGTTTAAAACGGCGTAAAAAAGACAAACTTCCTTTTCCACCGGCAAGGGCGACAAATCGCTTTGTTTTAGAACTTCGTTTATCTTCTGACCCTCCGTAATTTTTTTCCTGGTGGCTTCGTCGACATCCGAAGAAAATTGGGCGAAAGCTTGAAGTTCGCGGAATTGGGAATGAGCCAAACGCAAGCGACCGGCCACCCGCTTCATTGCTTTGGTTTGGGCCGCCGAGCCGACCCGGGAAACGGATATCCCGACGTTCAAGGCCGGCCTCAGACCCTCGTAAAAAAGATCGCTTTCCAAATAAATCTGGCCGTCGGTAATTGAAATCAGGTTGGTCGGAATGTAAGCTGAAACGTCGCCCAGCTGGGTTTCCACGATGGGCAGAGCCGTGAGCGATCCGCCGCCTTTCTCCTTAGAAAGCTTGGCCGCCCGCTCCAAGAGCCGGGAGTGGAGATAAAAGATATCGCCCGGATAAGCCTCACGGCCCGGCGGCCGGCGAAGCAGAAGAGAAATCTGACGATAAGCCCAGGCGTGCTTTGAAAGATCGTCGTAAGCGATAAAGGCGTCCTCACCTTTGTCCCTGAAATACTCGCCGATGGCGCAGCCGGCATAAGGGGCGAGATACCACAAGGCGGCCGGCGAAGAAGCGGGCGCGGCCACGATCAAGCTGTAATCCATAGCTCCGAATTTTTTAAGCGTTTCGGCGAACTTCACGATCTTCGATTCCTTCTGGCCAATGGCCACGTAAATGCAAATCGGTGTCCGGCGCTTAATGTCGTTCCGCTGGTTTAAAATGGTATCCAAGACAATGGCCGTCTTGCCCACCTGGCGATCGCCGATGACGAGCTCTCTTTGGCCGCGGCCGATCGGAATCATGGCGTCGATGGCCTTGAGTCCCGTGTGGAGCGGCGTGTTGACCGGTTCCCGATCGAGCACCGACGGCGCCTTGGCCTCGAGAAAATTCCGCTGAGGTTTGCTGTCTTTGGGGAAAACCGGACCCAGGCCGTCCAAGGGATTCCCCAGAGGATCGATCACTCGGCCAATCAGTTCCTCTCCCACCTCAACGGAGAGGATTTCTCCGGTTCGCTTGACCTCGTCTCCCACCTCGATTGAGAGATAATCATCAATGACGAGCGACCCGACGGATTCCTCCTCCAAGCTGAGCGCCAAAGCCAGGCGGGGGCCGTCTTTGGTGTTTACCGACAATATCTCCTGGCTCATAACCTCGCGCAGACCGACGATTTTAATAATGCCGTCCCCCACTTCGATCACCCGGCCGATTTCCTGCCACTCGGCTTTTTCGTGGTAACCCTCGATTTCCTTTTTAAGTTTTTCGATAATCTCGTAAGCCATTAGCTAATGAATAATTTATCAATTTTTCCCTTAAGCGAACCGTCGAATTGTCGTTCGTTGTTTATCGTCACCTTGAGGCCGGCAACCATCCTAGGTTCAATCGTCTTTTTGAGGAGATCGCCTGGTTTAACTATCGTTTCAATCAATTTAGCCATCGAACCGGTCAGGAGTCTCGCGGAAGCGACAGTCAGGGTCCTAATCTTCCCGGCAACTTCGAGCTGGCCTATGAACTCGGTAAGAATCTTCTTAAACTGGGCCTCGTCGCCGTTTTTCTTGACTAGCGCGCTCAGATTCTTTACGAGAGCGGCTGATTTTTCTTCTCCTTCTTCGGCCAGGGCCTTCGTCAGGGCCTTGGCGTAAAATCGGGGCGAATATTTCATAGACCTTGCTTAACTTCCTTGAGGGCTCGGGTAATCATTGCTTCATCGATTGCCTCGGGAGAAATCTCGACCACCCTGACCAGCGCCGACCTGATTAACTTAGCCGCCTGGGCGTCCAGGGCCTGATCAGCTTCGGCTTTCCTTAGCTTGATTCTGGCCTCAGCGCCCTTAATCTCCGCCGCTTCCTTTTCCTTAACCTGAAGCATCAGTCCGGCTTCGAGGTCTTTGGCCTTAACTTCGGCTTTTTGAAAAATAGTCACCGCCTCGCCTTCGGCCGCCTTTATCTTTTGCCGGCCGATTTCATCCACCTCGTGGAGCCGTTCTTCGGCCTCTTCCGCCTTGGCCAGTCCCTCCTCAATCTTTTGACGGCGCTCTTTTAAGACGTTTACAAGCGGCTTGTAGACGAAAAGGCGCAAAATGAAAAGCAGGAGGAAAAAGTTGACCGCCTGGCTTAAAAGCAAGCGCCAATCAATGCCCAATTGTCCCAAAAGTTGTCCCATGATGAATTCAATGAAACCGGCGCTTAGCTCACGCCCGTCTTTTTAGGAAACGAATTTCAAGATAAGGGCGACCACTAAGGCATAAATAGCCACGGCTTCGGCGAAAGCGATTGCCAAAATCATGGCCGTCTGGATTTTAGGCGTCGCTTCCGGATTCCGGCCGATGGCTTCCGCGCCCTTGGCGCCAATCAAACCGATAGCGATGCCGGGCCCGATGGCTCCCAGCCCGATAGCGATGGCGGCCGCGATTAATTTTGCCGCTTCAGTACTCATCTGAATATCTGTTTATGATTAAATCTGATTTCCGACCTTTTCGTCTCTTTAACTCAAGATTCCTCCAATCCTTCTTCATGACTTACCGCAATGCTAATGAAAATCAAAGTCAGGATGGCGAAAATAAAAGCCTGAATGAAGCCGAAGAAAATCTCCAGGATCATGAAGGGCACCGGCGCCAAATACGGCAGAAGATAAGCCATTATGGCCAAAAGGACCTCGCCCGCAAACACATTCCCGAAAAGACGAAACGAGAACGATATGATTTTAGCAAACTCCGAGATAAGTTCAAGCAACCCGACGAAAAAGCCCATCGGGCTCCGAAAATTGATAAAAACCGATATCCGTCCCCAAAGACCCCGGACCCCGACGCCGAAAACGTTAACCATCGTTACGGCAATCAAAGCCAGGGCGATGGTAAAATTCAAATCGCTGGCCGGTGAGCGAAACAAGGGAACCGTTCCTTGGGCCGTTTTCACGATTATCGAGCCGACACCTGGCAGGAGGCCAAGCCAGTTGGAAAAAAGGACGAAAAGAAAAATGGTCAGCGTGAGCGGCAGATATCTTTCCGAAGTCCGGCGACTACCGAGAATCGGATCCATGATGCCGAAGGCGCCTTCGATGATTATCTCGGCCAGGTTTTGGAAGCCGGCGGGAATAAGTTTCAGTTTCCCGCGAAAGATA
This sequence comes from Candidatus Tyrphobacter sp., assembly GCA_035532135.1. Lineage (GTDB taxonomy): Bacteria > Patescibacteriota > Minisyncoccia > UBA6257 > Colwellbacteraceae > DATKRQ01. The sequence continues at coordinate 1,129 of DATKRQ010000043.1, read as the reverse complement.
ATCGAGCCCAAAAAAAGGATTATGAAAATGGCCACCGAAAGAGCCAGGGTGTTTGTCACCGGAAAGCTGCTAAGCCAAAATATCGGCTGGGCGTGAATGGAAATCTCGGACACGCTTCAATCTTAGATTAATTCGAGAAAATATTCAAAAATGCTATAATTTAAAGGCTCAAAAGAGCTTAGGCTTGTGTCAAAAAAACTCGTCAATTTAAGCAAGCGGAAACTGCCCTATCCCCACAAGGAAGAAGCTGAATTTCTGAAGCCGCCTCGGGGAATGCTCGGTTGTGAGAGCTGTTCGGCCGTTTTTTATAAAAAATCATGGCATCATAAGCCGGCGGCTATGAAAAAAAGATCCGGCCTAACGATTTGCCCGGCCTGCGCCCTGATTAAGAATAGGCAGTATGAAGGCAGAATAATCATCGAAAATACGCCGCTTAAATTAAAACCGGAACTCGTCGGCCTGATAAAATCCTTCGCCCGAAAGGCTTATGAGCGAGACAGCCAGGATCGCCTGATTGCTATTAAGGAAATCGGCAAAGAGATTCAAGTCACGACTACCGAAAACCAGCTGGCCGTCCGCTTGGGCAAAAAAATAAGAGAAACTTTCAAAAAGCCCTCGCTCGAAATCCGCCAGCCTTCGGCGCCCTCCGACGTCGTTTACGTCAAACTGACTTTTTGAATTATTTTTTCAACTGATTCGTCCAGTCGATTAAGGCCTTAAGAAATTCCGCCAACTTTCCTTTGGTTTCCTCGTCAATCAATTTGCCGTCTTTGTCGAATTTGTCGGCCGCGAAAGGAACCATGATTTCCGGCCGATTCAGGGGATGGATGTTTAAAAATACGAACACCTGGCGCAGATGATATTGGGCTCTGGCCGTACCGACCATCCCGCCCGAGGCGCCCATTATGCCGGCAGGTTTCCCGTCCCAGCTATTATCTCCGTAGGGACGCGAGGCCCAATCAATGGCGTTTTTAAGCCCGCCGGGGATCGAGTAGTTGTATTCCGGGGTGGCGAAAAGAACGGTGTCAGCCGCTTTTATTTTGGCTTTGAACTCCTTGACGCTCTCGGGCGGCGCGGCTTCGAGATCTTGATTAAAAATAGGCAAATTGGAAAAATCCAAAACCTCGAG
>DATKRQ010000042.1:0-5572 GCA_035532135.1 Candidatus Tyrphobacter sp. | reverse complement strand
GAGAGGAGGCGCGTTAAGGAAATGCTTATTAAATTGTTGTCGGGTAATCTGCGGGGGCTGGATATCAAAAAACTTAGAGGGAGGAGTGATATTTTTAGGGTGAGAAAAGGAGATATTCGTATCATCTACCTACGGAAAGATGGAAATATTTTAATACTACTCATCGAGCGGAGGAACGAAAAAACATACGATTTATAAAATTCGGCTAATCCGGGCGTTTTGATTGAGGAAACGAAAAAATATTTAGCTAGGCCGAGCTCAAACTGAATCCGAGAAACTAAAAAGACAGATTTTCGTAATTAGTCATCCCGTTTACGTAAGCGCCTTCAAGCGTGAGATTGTAATCCACCGCCTGAACCGATGATTGAACGCTATCGGACGGAAAAGTTGAGAAATCGCCGTAGAAATACATCGTGATCGACTGTCCGGAGGCAATGTTTATGTCGGCCGAGTTGTTTTGATTCGTGCCGATTCCGATTGAACTATTCATCGGCATCTGGCCGCGATAGATGTTTTGGCCCGACGTTTCGTCGTAGATGGTGGCCGGAAACGAAGTCGGAGTCGAGGAGGCCAGTCCCGTGTTCGTATTCGAGAAATTGAGTTGCCAGATTGAGACCGGCCCGCCCGAAGCGGTGAGGGTGTAATCCCCGACGAGACAGCTTGAAAGATTCCCGCAAGTACTCGGGATGAGACCGTAGTCGGAAGAAATGATAAGGTTGCCGGAGGTTTGGGTCTGCGACGGAGCGACAACGGATATATTGCCCCCAGAAACGTTAACGGCCGACCCGGGATTAAAGTACTGTGGCATATTATTGCTTCCTTCAATATAAAGTTCCGGCAGGGACGCGGAAACGGTTATGGGTTCCGACGTCTGCGCCGTGGAAGAGGAACTAAAACTGGAAAAATTACCATAAATATACAGAACCGCCGACTGACCGCTCTTTATGGATAAAAGAGAGCCGTTTTGGTCCACGCCCAGTCCCACGGTGTTGTTCACTAACATCGAATTATAGGAGACGGTGGTTTCGCCGGCCGTCTCGTTAAAAATCGATATCGGGAAGGTCGACGGAGCCAGAGAATTTAAATTAGCCATCGAATCCGAAACGTCTATCTGCGAAACGGTTACCGGTCCCCCGGAGGCGGTCAAGGCGAAGGCTCCGATCAAGCAATTGGAAACGCTCGCGCAGGCGCTGGGTACAATACTTGAGTCGGACGAGACGGAAAGAGAACCGGTTTGGGGCGCGGCGATAACGGCTTGAGCCTCAGCCGAAGCCGGGCCGACGTTGCCATCGACGTCCTGGGCGGCCACCGCGTAATAGTAGGTGCCGCTCGAAAGGTTTGAGTCCGTGAAGGAAAGGGCGTTCGCTTGGGCAATCAGATTGGATGAGCCTGGAGTGAATCCCGAGGAAGCGCTTCGGTAGATATTGTAGACCCCCACGCCGTTCGCGGCCGTGGCCGCCTGCCAGGAGAGAGAAATGGATCCATTGGCCGGATTGGCGGTAAGTCCAGTCACTTGGCTTATAGGAGCCGATGATCCGCTTATTTCTGCAGATTGGCCAATTAGATTAACCAACGCGGAGGTGGCGGATCCGCCGCCGCTGTTATTCAGCGCGGTATAGTTAATTGAATCCAGCTTTATCGGCGAATAGGCTCCTTGGGTGGCGTTCGGGCTTATGTCGGCGTAAACGCTCACGAACACCGGGCCGTTGGAAGATTGAACCGGAAACTGGGCCGATGGATAAAGAGTGAAACTGAAGGCGTAGTCTGGAGACATTTCCGCTCCGGAAATTCCGTTTTGCGTTGAACCGTATTGAGCGCCGCTTTCGCTGTACGCGCCACCGGAGAAGTACGCCTTTAGGTTGGTGAATCCCGCGCGCGATTCCATGCTTATGGAATTAACGGAAACGTCCTGGTCTTGAGCGGCCGTTAACTCGAATGACGCGACCTTGGTTTGAGTTTCGCCTTTAATTAGATTCGGGCTGCTAAATGACGAGTTTAAGGATGCCGACAACGGCGCGCCCGTGGAAGTCTGTTGATTGCCGCCAAGCAGGCCGTTTATATCTCCGGTAAAAACGCTGAGCGGCTGATCGCCGATAATTGTCTTATCGCCCAAAGTAAAAGAAGGAGTGTTATCGATGCCGGACTGGGTTCCGTCGTTATAATCACCGGCGATTGCAGATTTATAGGCCGCGCCGTTTTGGTCGATGAGTGAATTAAGCTTTGAAACGTCCATACCCAGGGAAGAAGCGGCCTGGCTCGCTTCGGCCGAGACCCAACCGGAATTTTCGGTTCCCTGATTTTCATATATCGCCTGCCGCCAGGTGAAATATTCATCGGGATAATCCTGCCAAACGGCCCGGCCCCACACCGCGGCCGTCGTGGAATCCCGACCGAGAAACTGAAGATCCCTGAAGACAATTTTTAATTTTCCGCTGTCAACATATTCGGACTTCAACGTCGGAAGTACCTGTGTTTCAAACCGCTGACAGAACGGACACTGATAATCGGACCAATAATACATTGTAAGCGGGGCGCTTTGATTTCCGATATAAGGGTCGCCAACCTCCGGGGCCGTGCTGGTATTTGTCTGTTGCCCCACACCAGAATTAGTCGAAACCGAACCAGAGCCAACAGAAGAAGACTGTCCCGCGCCAGTCCCGCACCCATAGAGTTTGTTTAACTCCGCCCTCGTCGCCGAGCCAAGATATCCAGTCCCGTATTGGAGTCCCAGGGGGGTGAGAATTTCGCTTGCATACTTTTCCTGGAAGCCCGAGACGGCCGAGGCGGTCTTTTCGTCGAATTGGCCGGATTGGCCCGTTTGAAATCCTTCTTTCTGGAGAGCCGTTTGGAGAGCCGAAACGTCGCTTCCGCTTGAGCCCACCGAGAGGTTTGAATTAAAGTCGTAACAGAAGGACGATCCTTGTTGGGAAGAGAGTTGGGCTTCGAGAGTCTGAAGTTGGGCCTGGAGGGCTTGGATTTGAGCCTGGAGGTCGCTTACCGTGCTGGCCGTGGAAACGGACGGCAAAACAGCCAGCGCCAGAGCCGCAATGATCGCCGAGAGCACTTTCTTAGGATCTACGATTTTCATCGGGGTTTGTGTTAATTGAAGTATATGATTTGGCTTAAAAAAGCACAATTGGGCCGCTACTATTCCCCGTGGACAAACTACAACGATGTTTTTTCAGCATCTCCGGTCCAGGCGTGGTAAAATTTTACGGCTATCTCTTATAAAATATTGAAATATAAAGCGTGTTAAGTATTAATATTTTTCGGGCAAGGATCGGACTTTTCTCAGAGTTATCTGGGTGCCTCAATAGGGAAAATTAGAAAATACCTTTCCCTATTTATCCATTAACAGCAAACCACCTTCCCTCGCTTACCACCTCCTCTTTTCCGTCGACGACCTTCAGGGCCGAATTATCATCCATAGCATAGATTTTTTCCGTCATGCCTTTAGTGTTCTCCCTTATCAAATCTTCGCGCAGGTTTTTGAAGTAAGGGGAATTAAGATGCGGTAAGAAGTAAAAATCAACATAATTGAGGCCTGCCATGTTCCCCGTCTCGTCCAAATCCTCTTCGTAGAGCTTTTGCGATGTCGAGAGCATTAAGTCCTTGGCGGCCACCATGCTGCCCGCGCTCACTCCGACATAAACTTTAGTTTTCAATAATTCTGGCAAGAGAGAAACGAGGCCGGAGCGATTGAGCCATCGCATCAAATAAAAGGTGTTGCCGCCCTCAAAGAAAAGGATGTCGGCCTTTTTGAACTTGGGCTGCCAGATCTTTTCTTCAATCGCCGAGATGTCCGCGATATCGATGGATTTGAAATTCCACTTTTCGAGGTTAATCAAGTCGTCAATGAGCCACCTCTTGTCCCCCACCTCGACACTAGAGGCCGTCGGAATGTAAACGAGCGACGTTTCTTCGGGCTTTTTGCCCGCCAAGTCAAACAACGCCTTCGCAATTAAAGAGTTTGTAATGCCGCCGGAGGTAAGAAGGAGTTTCATATGATATAAGTGTAGCAAAAGTCTCCTGTTTAAGGAAACAAAATTATATTTAATCAAAATCTATCCAGGTGCCTTGCTAAGCGGATTCGAGTTAAACAAATAAAAGGGGGAGGTATGAGGGAGTCGAACCCTCGTCGGCAGTGCCACAGACTGCAGTGTTACCGCTACACCAATACCTCCATGAATTTTTCCTTCTCTGTATCATAATGATGAACGAGAAAATGGCAATTATGACACAACCAAGAAAGATTTTTAATTTCGTTATTTAACCTATTTCCGTCTATGTGGTGCACCAATAAAATCCTTGCGTCTCCGGTCAAGCACATAACACATTTCTTTGGAATTTTATGTCGAGATAATACGCTCCTATAAGCTTGTTTCCCGTGAATCCAATTTGCATGCTTTTCGCCAATAAACTCAGAATTCCTCCATTTTGTCTGACAAGATTTTCCACAAAAATACTTTTTACTTCTGGAATGTTTCAATGATCTTGGAGATCTATAAACCAGCTTGTCACATATTAAACACCGAACAAACTTCCCCGTGCGTAGCCCAACATAATGACATTCCCTAGAACAATATTTTCCTCCTCCGTTTTTAACGGAAGAAGGCTTAGCGTGGAATTCTTTTCCACACACGGCACATTTATTAATAACGGCCACATAGGCATTCTATCTCTCTTTTCATTGAAAGGAAAGAGGGTGGACTCTGAAGATTCCACAGGCTCCGGTGCTGCCATTACACCATAGGCACCATCATGGAAATTTATGTGCCGCGGGAGGGAATCGAACCCCCGACGCCATCCTCTTCAGGGATGCGCTACTACCACTGAGCTACCGCGGCATATAGAGAGATTACAACGAGAAAAACCCGATTGCAATTAAAGTCGGCTTGTCTCCCCCATAACCATAATTTACAATGACCGGACCAAAGAAGGTACCTTGGAGGTGTGAATATGTCCATAGTTACGGTTGCTCTCGCCCAAGTTCCCCAGACCAACGATATCGAAAAAAATCTTTGGGGGATACTGTCGGCTTTCACTCGTTTGCCGAAGAAGACCGATCTGGTTTGTTTTCCGGAAACGGCGCTCACGGGGGAAACAACCAATGCGCCGTCCCGATATCACGAAGCGATCTCCCGGGAGACAAAGAAACGCGGCATCTGGTGCCTTTACGGCGCCTACGTCACCACGGAAGACGACCAGATTTTCAACCAGGCGATTCTTCTCGACAGACAGGGTGAAGTCGCCTACACGTATGAGAAGAAACATCTCTGGCTTGCCGAACCAGCTATCCGGAGTCAGGATAAAAATCGGGTAATCGCGACTGACTTCGGAAAGATTGGAATAATAATTTGCTGGGATATCGCCTTTCCCGAAGAATCACGCCGACTGGCGAAGGAAGGTGCTCAAATCATCTTTTGCCCGAGTTATTGGTACAAGAAGCTTCAGACAACCAAGGTTATCGAAGCCCTTCCCCAAGTGAGGGCGTTTGAGAACCAAATATTCTTTGCTTTCTGTGACGCCTACGCTCCGGAAACGGCCGCGAGGAGCCGAATCTGTTCGCCAA
>DATKRQ010000041.1:0-28846 GCA_035532135.1 Candidatus Tyrphobacter sp. | reverse complement strand
ATCATTCTTGCTTCGGCCCCAATCGCAGTCGCCCTCTATACTTCGCTCGTCCTGCTCCGGCACGAAACCAGATCAAGGCGAGAGCGATTCGGAGGAAGGGAGGATTAAGGTGCGAATTATCTTACTCGCCCTAATCGTCCTGATTTGGCCGCTACCGGCAAAAGGTGGAATCAACCGGCCGCTGGCGGTTCGGTTCCTTTCGGAAGATGTTCTGGAGCGACCGCAAGAATCGCGGAAACGGGGCCCTTAACGGGGCTCCTTTTTATTCATTAACTAATATGGTCCTTAAATAGTTTGCATCGATTAAAAAAAGAAGCCCCAGCGCATCCTTGCGCTGGGGGTTTGGCCGACGGGGGTAGTGTTAGCGTCGGCAACGACGGGGTGGGAAGCCCTCGTTGGCCAGTGCCCGCCGCTGGGCCATCCGAATCTGCTCCGCTCCACCGGCAGTGAGATAAATCACCCCGGGCCCGGGGCATGAGCAAGCTTCGTCGACACAACGACGCCGACGGCAATGACGAGCGTCGTTACCGCCGTCATCACCGCCGCGACCAGCCGCTGGTTCCCGAGGCACACGAGCATCGAGACAATCTCGCCAGATCGCCCAGGCGATCCAAGCGAGTACGAACACGAGCAGAAGCACCTCGGCCATCGTCCGGATAACAATGACCGCTACCTCGGCGCGGGTGGCGAAGGCGTCCGGACGGAACTTCCCGTCCGGGTAGCCCACCATCAGCCGGAGCCAATGGGCTATGCCCACGAGCCCGGCGTACCACGCTCCGGCATGAACGTCGGGGAGCGGCTGGCTGATCAAAGCCAGCACGACCCCCACCACGACAACCAGAATCATGGGCAGAATCCATCGCGGACGCGTCATTTCTCTCGCACCTCCATCGAATCTATATTGGGCAAACGAGCTTAGAAGCCCGCTTACCTCGGAAAGAACACGGAAAGACCCTACCACTAATAGACTAAATCGTCAATCGCACCGAGGATCTCGATACCAATAATTTCCTATTTTTCCAAAGCGGGCTTGGGGATAATCGCCTTAGCCAAATAGAAGCCGATGAGACCAATGACCGCTCCGCCCAGGATATCCGTCGGCCAATGGACGCCCACCGCTATCCGGGCGAAGCCGATCAAAACGGCAAAAACCGTGAACCAAACGCCCAGTTTCTTATTGATTAAAAAGGCAAGCGCGACAAGCGGAGTGAAAAAAGCCAGATGGCCCGAGGGAAAAGAAGCGGTCGGCGGGTGACTGATTAAGGAATGAATATTCAAAGCCGCGAATGGCCGCACCCGATGATAAAAGAAACCGATGGTCTGGGTGATGACGCCCCAGGAAAAAATAACCGAAAGTAGACCGAGAAAAAAATGATAAAACCTTTCCTTCCGGTTTTTCTCCAAAACAATCGCGTAAGCGAGAATGAAAACGGCCGCGAAAATAAGATAATCGGCCAAAAAGACGAAAAGCCAGTCGAGATAGGGCAGGTTTAAGGCTAAAGAGTAAAAGGCGTTGAAAAGGGAAAGATCGAAGGACATACTCTAACTAAACAATAGGCGCTATTTTCTCAAATAAGGCAGTAGGCTCATGAACCGGGCCCGTTTGATCGCCTGAGAAAGCATTCGCTGATGCTTGGCGCAAATATTGGTGTGAATCGGATCGATGATTTTGGCCTGATTGGAAACGAATCGGCGTAAAAGCTCCGTTTCCTTGTAATCTATCTGTCTCGAGCCCTGGGAACAGAAAAAACACTGCTTGCTTTTGATTCTCATTGATGTTTAAAACGGCAAATCTTCGGGATTGATTTCTTCTTTTTCGATGTCAATGACCGGCATTTCTTCTTCCGGACTCCGGCTCTCCGTGGGCTCCGGCGAGGCGGAAGGAGCTTTTCCCTGGCCGCCGCCCGACGGCCGCGGTCCGAACTGCACCCGCTCGCCCACGATTTCCGTCACTTTCCTCGGCTGGCCGTCTTTGCCTTCCCAACTCCTTGTCTGGAGCCGTCCCTCAACCAAGACAATGCCGCCCTTAGTCAGAAACTGGTTGGCCAACTCGGCCTGCTTGCCCCACAAAACGACCGTGTGAAATTCGGCTCTCGATTGGCGATTGCCGGACCGGTCGGTAAAAAAAGAATTGGTGGCGATTCCCAGGGTGGCCACCGCTTGACCGGAGGGCGTCTGGCGCAATTCCGGATCGCGGGTCAGATTGCCTAAAATAAAAACCTTGTTCAGATTCATTTTATTTCAAGATTTCTTCCAGTCTTTTTTCCAGAGCCTCATTCGAGATCTCTGTTTCTTTCTCTTTCGGTCGAGATTCTGAAACCGGCTCGGTAACCGCCGCGGGCGTCGATTCCGAGGGCCGAATTCTCGGCCGACGCTCCGCTCGGGAAATGGGCGGAGTGATGATTAAATAACGCAGAACCCGAGCATCCAGCTTCAGGGTCCCGCTCATCTTTTTGACGTTTTCCGGAGCCATTGAAAAATGAATCCAGCCGAAATAAGCCGAGGTTTCTTTTTGAACCGGATAAGCCAGTTTAATCATTGTAAGCTGGCCTTCGGAGAGAACTTCTCCCAAGCCTTCGGCCAGCGGCTTTAAAATTGCCTCGACGTCTTCCTCCCGACGAAGCAAAAATGATATTTCGTATCCCTTTTTATCGGTTTCTTCCATAAGTCAAATTATCCTATCACGGGGAGCCGGGAAGGTCAAAAATTATTCTCCGGCCTCTTCCCCTTCGCCCGCCGAGGCGTAAGCCTCCCTTCGACGCTCGATCTGATCAATCAGCCGGCCGTCGTCCTCCAACTGACTGCCGATGGGGAGGAGCCGTCCGATAATCACGTTTTCCTTGAGACCGCGGAGATAGTCGATCCGGCCTCCGGTCGCGGCCGAGGTGAGAACCCGGGAAGTCTCCTGGAAAGAAGCGGCCGAAAGCCAGCCGTCCGCCGCGAGCGCCGACTTGGTGGTGCCCAAGAGGATTTCTTCGGCCCGGGCCGGTTCTTTGTCTTCGGCCTTCATTTCCTTGTTTATTTCCTTGAAATAAGATTTGTCGACAATCTCCCCCGGCGTGAATTCCGTGTCTCCGGCCGAGACTATCCTCACCCGGCCGAACATCTGCCTCACGATTATTTCCAAGTGCTTGTTGTTTATGACGTTTCCCTCAGCCACATAGATGCGCTGAATCTCGCTGATAATATAACGGTAGGTCGCTTCCTTGCCCTTCAATTCCAAAAGACTCCTTAGATTAAGACTGCCCTCGGTTAAAGCGTCGCCCGCCTCCACTGAATCGCCTTCTTTCACAAGCAGAGCCGTGTCGCGCAAAACAGAAAACTCTTCCTGCTTTGTTCCCTTCCCCTTTGGAACGGTCAAGGTGAGCGTCTTATAGTGTCCGCTTTCCTCAATTTTTGAAACGTGACCGTGGGCTGGCGCCAAAACAGCTTCGCCCTTCGGAGTATGAACTTCGAAGATTTCTTCCACCCGAGGCAAGCCGGTCGTGATGTCCCGGCCGGCCACGCCGCCGGCGTGTTTCGTTCTCAGGGTAAGCTGAGTGCCGGGCTCGCCGATTGACTGGGCGGCGATAATCCCGACCGCGGTGCCCACCCGAACCAAATTATTATTCCCCAAATCGCTTCCGTAGCAGGTGGCACAAAGTCCGTAAAGCGTTTTACAAGCGATGGGCGAACGAACTTCGATTTCCTTAAAATCGGAAGCCTGAATCTCTTCCGCCGCCTTCCGATCGATTATTTCGCCGGCCTTAACCACAACTTTTCGGCCAATTTTTATTTCAGTCAAAGCAGTGCGGGAGAAAACCCGATCGGAGAACTGATGGCCGAAATCTTCGCCGTCTCCGCGGTAAAGAATGATTCCCTCCTTGGTTCGGCAATCCTTTTCTCGAATCACCACGTCCTGGGACACGTCAATAAGGCGGCGGGTAAGATATCCGGCCTCGGCGGTTTTAAGGGCGGTATCGGCCAGCCCCTTCCGTGAGCCGTGGGTGGTAATGAAATAAGCCAGGCCGCTGTGTCCTTCCTTAAGAGAAGTTTTAATCGGCAATTCGATTATGTCGCCCTTGGGGTTTGTTACGAGACCCTTCATTCCCATCAGCTGGGTCGGCTGCTGCCAGGAGCCCCGGGCACCCGAATCAATCATCATATAAACGGAGCTTTTCTTGTTTAGGGCTTCCGGAATTACTTTTCCGATCTTTACGATCACCTGACTCCAAAGCTCGATGGTTTTATCCCGGCGCTCTTCTTCGGTCAAGAAACCCATTTCGTATTGCTCGTTAATCAGGCTGTCCGCTTTGTCGGCCTCTTCAAGAATCGCTTTCTTTTCCTTGGGAATGGAGAGGTCGTCCATGCCCCAGCTCAAACCGGAGCCCGTAGCGTAATCAAAGCCGAGAGATTTGATGTCGTCTATCACCCGGCGAATCGTTTCATGATCGTAGCGGTAAATGAGATCGCTCATCAGCTTTTGAAGCTTCCGGCGATTGAGATTTTCGTTGATGTATCCAAAATCGTCAGGCAGGGCTTCGTTAAAAATAATCCGTCCGCAAGTCGTCTCCAAGTCTCCCACTTTAATCGGAGCTCCAACTTCGATATAACCGTTTTCGTAAGCCAGTTTGGCCTCGCGACCGTCGGCGAAAACCCCACCCTTCCCCTTGGCCTCTTCAAAAACCCTGGTCAGATAATAACAACCCAAAACCACGTCCTGGGTCGGATAAACGATTGACTCGCCCGACGCCGGACTCAGGAAGTTTTGGCTCGAAAGCATGATTTGCGAAGCTTCGGCCTGGGCTTCCCGACCCAGGGGCAGGTGAACGGCCATTTGATCGCCATCAAAGTCGGCGTTAAAAGCCGTACAAACGAGCGGCGGAATCTGAATAGCCGAGCCCTCGACTAAAATCGGCTTAAAAGCTTGGACGCTCAAGCGGTGAAGCGTCGGCGCCCGGTTCAAAAGAACTTTCCGGTCGGCAATCACTTCTTCTAAAATTTCCCAAACCTCCGGCCCTTCCTGCTCAATCAAACGATTGGCCGTTTTCACGTTGTGAGCCAGGCCTCTGTCTAAAATCTGGCCGATGACGAATGGCCGGAAAATTTCCAAAGCCATTTTTTTCGGCAGGCCGCATTCGTCATGCTTCAGGTGGGGACCGACGACAATCACCGATCGGCCCGAATAGTCGACCCGCTTGCCCAAAAGGTTCTGACGAAAACGACCTTGTTTGCCCTTAAGCATGTCGGCCAAAGAACGCAACGGTCGTCTGGACGGAGCAGCCGGCCGGCTGGCCGTAAGATGAACCGAGGAATCAATTAAAGCGTCCACCGCTTCCTGGAGCATTCTTTTCTCATTGACCACGATAACCGAAGGCGCCTTGAGTTCTAAAAGTTTTTTCAAGCGGTTGTTTCGGTTGATAACGCGGCGATAAAGATCGTTTAAATCGGAAGTGGCATAGCGACCGCCGTCCAAAGCGACCATCGGCCTCAAGTCCGGAGGCAAAATCGGCAGCACGGTAAACACCATCCATTCCGGCTTGATTTTCGACTGAAGCATTGATCTGATGACGGCCAAGCGGCGCAGGGATTTGTTGCGCTTAGTGACCTCTCTAATCGATTCCACCTCCTTTTCGATGCGCCGAGCCTCTTCGGTCCAGTTAAAGTTAATCAAAGCCTGGCGGATTCCTTCGCCGCCGCTTGAAACGGTGAAAGCGTGACTGAACTTCTGAAGCCGAGAGAGATCGGCTTCGTCAATCACGAGACCGGGCCTCAAGCTTTCCAGGAGATCGACGGTTTTATCGGTTTCTTCCTTGACTTCATCATAATTGCCTCCCCCGCCTTCACCTTTACGCCGCTTCAGCTCGCTTTTGATTTCCTGAAGCACCTCTTTGCGTTTCTCTTCTTCCACCGAAACAATAATATGGGCGGCATAATAAACCACCCGCTCGAGCTTGGAGAGCGATTCGTCCAAAAGCAGGCTGATTTTGGAGGGAGCGCTCTTGAGAAACCAGGGATGAACTACCGGCGTGGCCAGACTGATGTGTCCCATCCATTCCCGCCGCACCACCGATCGGGTTACTTCAACGCCGCACTTATCGCAAACCACTCCCTTGTACCTTACCTTTTTATATTTGCCGCAATAACATTCCCAGTCCTTGGTCGGACCAAAAATCCGTTCCGAAAAAAGACCGTCTTTCTCCGGCCGCTGGGTCCGATAATTAATCGTCTCCGGCTTGGTCACTTCTCCGTGAGACCAAGCCAAAATCTCCTCCGGCGAAGCGACGCTTATTTTTAAGGATTTAAAATCAAGATTATTCATCTTCTTCAGGATTAAAATTTATTTCTTCCCCCTCGGCCAAGGGCGTTACCGCCAAACCCAGAGCCTTGAGTTCGGACACCAAAACGTTGAACGAGGCCGGCACGTTGGGCTTTTTAATTTCTTCGCCTCGGATAATGGCTTCGTAAGCCGCTCCCCGGCCGGGCACGTCATCCGACTTAATTGTGAGCATCTCCTGAAGCGTGTGAGGCGCGCCATGACCCTCCAGAGCCCAGACTTCCATTTCGCCGAAACGCTGACCGCCGAGCTGAGCCTTGCCCCTAAGGGGCTGCTGGGTAATCAGGGAATAAGGGCCGACCGAGCGCATATGGACTTTATCCACCACCATATGATTCAGTTTCATCATGTAAATAATGCCGACCGTCACTTTTCTCTTGAACTCCACGCCCGTCCGACCGTCGTAGAGGGCGATCTGGCCGTCTTCCGGCAGACCGGCCGCCTTGAGCTCCTGCTTAATCTCTTCTTCTTTCGCTCCGGCGAAGGCCGGCGTCACCGCCCGATAACCAAGACTCTTGGCCGCCCAGCCAAGATGGGTCTCGAGAATCTGGCCCAAGTTCATCCTTGAAGGCACGCCCAAGGGATTCAAAATGACGTCCACCGGCGTCCCGTCGGCCAAATGAGGCATATCTTCCATCGGTCTAACCTGAGAAATGACTCCCTTGTTTCCATGTCGAACGGCTACCTTGTCTCCGGCCTGAATGTTCCGAAGTTCCGCCACCTGAACCTGGATGCGCGAAATCACTCCCGGATCCAATTTATCCCCGCGCTCGCGGCTTAAGATTTTAATTCCCACCACCCGGCCGGATTTTCCGCTCGGCAGATAAAGCGAAGTGTCTTTCACGTCCCGGGCTTTCTCGCCGAAAATGGCCTGGAGCAACTTTTCTTCCGGCATCAGTTCGCTCTCGCCCTTTGGTGAAATTTTGCCGACCAAAATATCCCCGCCTCTTACTTCGGCTCCGATTCTGATAATCCCCTCTTCATCCAAATTTTTGAGTTTCGTTTCAGCTACGTTCGGGATGTCGGGCGTCGTGATTTCCGGACCAAGCTTGGTGTCCCGGACGTCCACCGGAAAATCCTCGGTATGGATTGACGTGAACCGATTCTCCATCTGAACCCTTTCGGAAAGAATAACGGCGTCTTCAAAGTTTCCTCCGTCAAACGGCATAAAGGCCACCAGTAAATTTTGGCCCAAAGCCAAAGCACCGTGATCGCTTGAGGCGCTTTCGGCGATGATTTCCCCCTTCTTTATTTTATCACCCTTAAAAACGACCGGCCGTTCCGTAATCGTCGTGTTCTGGTTACTCATCTTGAATTTCTTCAAGTGGTATTCGTCTTTTTCGCCGTCGTCCGTTTTAATCACGACATGGGCGGCGTCGACTTCCGTGACCAGACCGGCGCGCTTCGCTGTCGTTACGGCGCCCGAACCCATAGCCGCAGTCTCTTCCACTCCCGTTCCCACATAAGGCGCTTCCGGATTGAGCGACGGCACGGCTTGGCGCTGCATATTCGAAGCCATCAGAGACCGGTTGGCATCATCGTGCTCCAAAAAAGGAATCAGCGAGGTGGAGAGACTGATTAACTGGTTAGGCGCCACTTCAATCAAATCGACTTCTTCCCGCGCGCAAATTCCCGGCTCGCCTTTAATCCGAGCTTCCACCTTTTCGTCCAAAATATTGCCTTCCTTATCCAAGCGGGTATTGGCGCTCGCGATCTTGTGATCCTCATCTTCAATCGCATTAAGCCAGAAAACCTTATCCGTCACCCGGCTCTTTTTAACTTCGTAATAAGGGGTGATTAAAAAACCATGCTCGTCGAGCCGAGCGTACATCGTTAAGTGGTTAACCAAGCCGATATTATGGCCCTCGGGCGTTTCAATCGGGCAAATGCGGCCGTAAGAGGAATGGTGGACGTCGCGGACTTCGATGCCCGCTCGTTCCCGCACCAAGCCGCCCGGTCCCAAAACAGTGAGCCGCCGGCGGTGTTCGATTTCCGAAAGGGGATTTTCCTGATCGGCGAACTGAGAAAGCTGAGAAGAAGAAAAGAACTCTTCGACCACCGATGAAATCAGTCGGGAATTGGTAAGCGAGGCCGGTTCCAGATCTTCGAATTCGCCAGCCGCCATCTTGTCCTGGATGTGCCGCCGCAAGCGCATAAAGCCGATTCTCACTCTGGCCTGAAGCAGTTCGCCCACCGATTTTACCCGGCGATTTCCCAAGTGATCAATGTCGTCTGGCTGGGCGTGATTGTCCTTGTTGAGCCTGACAAGCTCTTTGATGATGGCTATTAGATCGTCCAAAACGATGAGATTTGATTCCTCTTTCTGAGCCAGCCGCTGATTGACCTTAAACCGGCCGACCGAGCCCAAATCATATCGATTGGGATCGGTAAACATCGCTTCCACCAGCCGCCTGGCATCCTCGGCCCGGGCCAAATCTCCCGGCCTGAGACGCTTATAAATTTCGAGGAAAGACTCGTCGATTGAATGAGCCGAATCCTTCTTCAGAGTCGGCCCGATTATTTCGCCCAAGCGCTTCACGATTTCTTCGTCGGTCGGAAGACCAAAAATCCTGAGGAGAGAAGTGACGGCTAATTTTCGGCGCCGGTCAATCTTAACCCAGACCGAGCCGTCCAGGTCGGTTTCGAATTCAAGCCAGGCTCCGCGATTGGGAATGATTTTGCTGCCGAATAATTTTCGGCCGCGAACTTCATTAATCACGAAATAAACGCCGGGCGAACGGGAAAGTTGGGAAATCACCACCCGCTCCACCCCGTTGATAATAAAGGTGCCCCGGTCGGTCATCATCGGAAATTCGCCGAGATAAACTTCCTGTTCCTTGTTTCTTCCGGTCGAGGCGTGGGTTAACTTAACGCTGGCCCTTAAGGGGGCGCTGTAGGTGATGCTTTTGGTTTGGGCTTCGATCTCGGTATACTTCGGCTCGCCAAAATAGTAATCTGAAAAGGAAATCTCTAAATTATGGCTGGAGTAGTCTTCGATCGGAGAAAACTCGCTGAAAATCTCCTTTAATCCCTTCTCCCTGAACCAGCGATAAGAGTCAAGCTGAATAGCCGTAAGCGGCGGCTGTTCAATGGGGACCTTAAAAAAAGAAGCAAATGTCTTGGTTGGTAATTTAGGCATTTAGTGAATTTAAGAAGTCGCTAATTATCGAGCACGCAAAAACCCTCTGTTCTTGGGGAACCCATAAGGGAAAGTTATATTAATTCGTTAGATATTTAACAACATTTCTCTCCTGTTCGTCAAGAGTCCGGGCATAAACCACCTTTCCCGCCCGATTAGAAAGATAATACCAATAAGGGGAGGATTGGGGATTTAGCGCCGCCTCAATCGAGGCCAAGCCGGGATTATCAATCGGACCCAGGGGCAGTCCCTTGTGTTCGTAAGTGTTGTAAGGAGAATCGATCCGCAAATCGGCTGATCGAATCGGCAGACAGGGCGCCGGTTTGATATAGCAGATAGTCGAATCAATTTGAAGAGGAATCCCGGCCTGCAATCTTTTCTCAATAATGCCCGAGACAAGCCCTTGGTCTTTTCCGGTGGCCGCTTCCTTTTCGATGAGCGAGGCGATGATAAGCGTTTTTTTGATATCCTCATTCTTGGGAATAACGGCCGCCGTCTTATTCTTAAAATTGGCCTCGAACTTTTTTTCCACCGCGGCTATCGTCGAGGGGGCATAAAATTGATAAGTGTCGGGGAAGAGATAGCCCTCTTCGGATTGCGGCAAGACCGCCGTCCCCGAGAGAACCCCGCTTTGCTCCAACCGACCGTTTACCTCAGCCACCGTCGAGCCCTCCGGAATCACCACGGTTACCACCTTCGGTTCCTCCTTACTTTTTTTCCAAAAGAACAAAGAAGCGGCAACCGCTCCGAGCAAGATTAAAACCAGTATCTTCTGCCGCTTCATACCGCCGATCTCCAACGAATATCTTCTACTATACCCAAAAGGAAAGCGATTGTCAATAAATTGGATCCGCCGTAGCTTACGAGGGGCAAATTTATCCCGATAACCGGCAATAATCCCATATCCGAGCCGAGATTGATGAAAAGATGGATGCCCAAAAGAATGGCCGTCCCCAAACAAAGAAAACGGGAAAAATTATTATCCGATTCGAAACCGATCTTCAGAATCCGGTAAATCAAAAACAAAAACAGGCTTATCAGAGCCACGCCCCCCGCCACTCCCCACTCCTCGATGAAAGAAGAAAAAATAAAATCGTTGGTCGGCGCCGGCAAAAATCCCAGCCGGACCTGAGTCCCCCGGCCGTAGCCCATTCCCCAAAAACCGCCGGAGCCCAAGGCGATTTTGGACTGAATGACATTGTAATTTATGCCCAAGGGATCGTTTGAGGGATGAAACAAGCCGACAATTCTTTGCTTTTGATAAGAGGCGAAACCGAAGTGCCACATAAAAATCCCGACCAGGGAAAAAGCGACGAGAGCCGAGAGAACGTAACGAACCGGCAACTCGCTCACTAAGAGATAGGAAAACCAGAGACTGAAAATAATCAGAACCGTCCCCAGGTTCGGCTGAAGCATGACAAGCAAGGCCGGTAGCAGAAAATAAACGAAGGAGACGGCGATTGTCCGGTAATGGGCGATGGCCACGTGGCGAACGGCGAAAAACGAGGAAAAGAGAATTACCAAAGCTCCCTCCATGAATTCCGAAGGCTGAACCTCAAAAAAGCCGAGTTTAATCCAGCTCCGCGATCCGTGAATGACCGGCGCGACAACAAGCGTAACGGCAAGGAAAGCGAGAATCAGGAGGTAAATCCCCACCACCACCCAGCGATAGTTAAGCGTTGTCCTTAAACCCAAGGCCGGCGTCGCGATGATAATCAAGAGAGCGAGCGAAACCCAGACAAGCTGATGGGTAAAGGAAGAATCATGGAACGGAGCCAAAACCAGAAGCCCGGCCGACATAAGCAGAGCCGCCGCTCCCAAAAGATACCAATCGTATTTATAGCCGAGAATCAGATTTCTCATTGAGCCGGGCGCCAATAAATTTCGGTTTGCCAATTCTTGATTGAAAATAAAGACCCCGGCGGGAAAAAGAGAACGGCCTTGCCGGTCGCCCCGGCGGACAGACCGATTATTTCTTTTTCCGAAGCGGCCACCGGACGGCCCGAAGCGTCAGAAACAAGAGCGGAGAGATAAAAGGGCGGGACGGCCACGGCCAGGGGGTTCGCGAAGTTGATCTCGAGATAAGGCGGCGAGGCCGAGGGACTCAAGACGCCGGGAGTGATATCTATTTTATAATGAGGCGTGTCCTTTGAGCCGAGCCAACGCAGGTTCGAAACTTTAAAAGAAGCGCCGGTAATCTGATCCGAAGCCAGAGCGACGGGCGGAAAAACAAACGCTTCCTCTCCCCCGGGCAGAATCAAAGCCGAGCCATTTTCCGATTTTGCCCTCACTCCGAAAC
Organism: Candidatus Tyrphobacter sp.; assembly: GCA_035532135.1. GTDB lineage: Bacteria > Patescibacteriota > Minisyncoccia > UBA6257 > Colwellbacteraceae > DATKRQ01. The sequence continues at coordinate 17,092 of DATKRQ010000041.1, read as the reverse complement.
TGCCGAGAACATCAAGTTGATAATTGAATCTCGCCCCGTAATCCTTGACCGGGTTCGTAACCCGGACGGCCAAAACCGACGCCGTCGGGCCGGCTTTGAAAACAAGGACTTCCCCAGTCTTTAATCGGGCTGACTTAAGCTCGCAAGGCGGGCAACCGCCTCCGCAATCGACGCCGGTTTCGGCTCCGTTTTTAAGTCCGTCAAAACAGCTCGGCACCGGCCGGGGATAAAGCCGATAAACGGCAAACCCTACCGCGAGCCAAAAAAGGAGAAAAAAAATCCCATAGCCCGTCTGCTTCAGAATCCTTATATTCACTTTAATATAATCCAACAAGTCGGCGAGAAAACCAAGTTTTCTTGAGTGATATCCCGGCGAAACCTACTTTTGCTCTAACGAACTATCATCGGTGTCGGAAGCTTTCACTTCTCTGTTCGGAAAGGGAAGAGGTGGGACACTTCCGACTAGATCACCGGGAAATCACTAAAGAAAACAAGATGGACATTTAAATGACCGCTTCGAAAATTGAAGGTTTTTCGGTCTATTAGTACTTCTTGGCTAAATCCTTTCATCTTCCAAACCTTCAGCTTCGCTTTCCGAAGAAAGCTCGTCCGTCGATCTTTCAAAATCAAAGATAAACACTCCTTACGGAGCTTATACCTAAAGCCTATCAACCTGGTCATCTTCCAGGGACCTACATCTAATCTTAGGGTGGGCTTCGCACTTAGATGCTTTCAGCGCTTATCCCGGCCGAACTTAGCTACCCGGCAATTCAGTTGGTACCAAAGCCGGTACACCAGAGGTTCGTTCAACCCGGTCCTCTCGTCACGTAAAATCACATATCACTATGTGCGTAGACTATATCTTTCTCCTCAGGCTTCCGCCTGGTGGGAGATCGGCGTGTTATAGCGTTCGAACGCTATCTTCACCCCGCCATCGGCGAGGATCCAGTCGTTACGGGGTCAAGCCTAAAACCTTAAGTAATTCTCGCTTATTTTTCTTTCTTCTTGTCCGATAATTCTCTTCCTGAATAAGAAGAATATTATCTACCAGTTTTCTCAAGTCTGATTCCGGCAATTTCTTTTTTTGAAGAATTTTTATTGACTTCAAGAGAGATTTCGCCTGAACCTTTTTAAATTTGATAAAAGGAAGCAATTCTTTTATCAATCCTTCAATCTGACGATAGCCATTGATTCTTAATTCGGCAATATTGTCTTTTCTCTTGGATATATATCCAATTTCGAGAATATTACGAATCCAAATCAATGGTTTTGCGTGCCGAATGTCTTGATAAAAACAGATGGTCGCCATAAATCTGTTCCGAGACTTATTACCATCCTTACGTTTTTTCAATTGAAGCATTAGGCTACCATCGCCATCCAGAAAACCGGCTATATAAGCAAAATTAGTTTTAGACCGACTTCCCACGGTATTATCTTACAATATTTTGGTCCTCAAGTACAAAATTTATTGGACCGCAAGTAAATTTTGTTATCAACGGAAACAAACATTACAAGACTTCACCGTTATTAGCCGAATTGTCATCGCGAATTACTTCGCGAAGTAGCAAATTGCTTACTAGGGTTGACTTCCTTCAGATGTTAAACGCCTGCAGCAGATAGAGACCAACCTGTCTCACGCATGAATCAATTATTACTAATTGTATGGACTATACCATCATCCTTCGACAGGCTCAGAATAAATCCTGAACGCATCAAAGGAGGTTGACGTGTTATCCGCCGATTGGCGAATCTGATCCATTCGGATCAAGTCTCTACGGGGTCAATACACGTCTCTCTTTAAGAAGAGAGGCACGTACGACTTCCCTCGGTATTATCCCAACATACGACAGGTTGATGTCGCAACGTATTGTTAGGACTTCACCGATATGAGTCAACTTCTCAGCAGAAGATTACTCTTCTGCGCCGCCGTGTGATTATCGATGTAATATGGTTCTTTTGACGGTTTGAACCCAGCTCGCGTGCCCTTTTAATTGGCGAACAGCCAAACTCTTGGGACCTTCTTCAGCCCCGAGCTAGGGCGAGCCGACATCGAGGTGCCGAGCTTCGTCGTCGCTGTGGACGCTCGGACGAAACCAGCCTGTTATCCCCGGGGTAGCTTTTGTCCGATATCTTCGGCCTTTCTATAAAGAGCCGTCGGGTCGCTAAGTTCTGCTTTCGCACCTGCGCGACTTGTAAGTCTTGCAGTCAAGCCAGCTTCTGCCTTTACGCGACCAGGTCGATTTCCATCCGACCCTAGCTGACCTTGATAAACTCCTCCGTTACTCTTTAGGAGGATTCCGCCCCAGAAAAACTGCCCATCAAGCACTGTCCCGATGCGTTTTTGCCGCATTGGTTAGATTCTAAAGTTTGGAAGGCGGGTGTTTCATTGTTGGCTCCACTCCAACCGAAATCGGAGCTTCAAAGCCTACCCGCTACACTACGCAGCCAAACCCTAGAGCCAATACCAGACTACAGTAAAGCTCCCGGGGTCTTTTCGTCCCGCTGCAGGTATCCCGCGTCTTCACGGGAATCGCATTTTCACCGAGCTCTCCGTTGAGACAGTTCTCCAGTCGTTACGCCATTCGTGCGCTTCGGAACTTACCCGAAAAGGAAATGCGCTACCTTAGAACGGTTATAGTTACCGCTGACATTGACGAGGGCTTTAACCAGTCAGCAGCGCATATTGCTACACGCCACCGCCAGTCTTAACCTTCTCGCATCGGTCAGGCGTCACCCCCTATACATCCTCTTACGAGTTCGCAGGGAGCTGTGTTTTTGATAAACAGTCGCCAGAGATACTTTCGCTGCGTCCCGCTTTCTTTATATTTCTATATCGTTGGCGGGAAGGCCTTATTGCTAACTTACGGCCGCTTTTTTGCCGAGTTCCTTAACGGAGAATCACTCGTTCCCCTTGGGCTTCTCGCCCTATCCACCTGTGTCGGTTTCCGGTACGATTTCCATATTCCTAACCTTAGAAGTTTTTCTGGGAAAGACGCTCGACGAACTTGCCGAGGCAAAAACCCCGACTCGCCTTTTAACTGAGACGCGCCATTAAAAGCAGATATCCGGATTTGCCTGGATATCGTCCTCGATCAAGGACACCAAACCAATAAGGTGCCTCGTCTACTGTCTTCCGTCACTCCATCGAAAAATACGGAAGGGCTGGAATATTAACCAGCTTCCCATTTAGCTGCGGCTTTCGCCATTGCCTTAGGATCGCCTAACCCGTGGATGATTGCCAGTGCCACGGAAACCTTGGATTTTCGGGGAGCCAGTTTCTCACTGACTTTGAGGTTACTCATACCAACATTCTCTCTTCCCAACGCTCCACTCCGCCTCGCGGCTGGAGCTTCACTGCGTTAGGAATGCTCTCCTACCACCCCGCCTTGCGGCGGGATTCGCGTCTTCGGTATTCTGCTTTAGCCCCGGTAAATTTTCGGCGCCGTAAACCATCGAGTAGTGAGTTGTTACACACTCTTTAAAGGATGGCTACCTCTAAGCCAACCTCCTACCTGTCTCTGGTTTGCGACCACCTTTAACACTTAGCAGAAATTTAGGGACCTTAGACGGCGATCAGGGCTTTTTCCCTCTCGACCACGGAGCTTAGCCCCCGTAGTCTAACTGCCACGTTTTAATCTTCTGGTATTCGGAGTTTGATAGGGCTCGCGAGCTTTCGCCCTTTCAAGCCCTTCCAGTGCTCTACCCCCAGAAGGAAACACGTGACGCCAGTCCTAAAACTGTTTCGGAGAGAACCAGCTATTCCCAAGCTCGATTAGCTTTTCACTTCTTACCCCAGCTCATCCGAAGATGTTGCACGATCAACCGGTTCGGGCCTCCCCCCACCTTTCGGCGGGGTTCACCCTGGCCGGGGCAAGCTCGCTTGGCTTCGGGTCTTATCTCATCCCTCCCCCGCCTTGCGGCGGGACGCCCTATTAAGACTCGGTTTCCCTCCGCCTCCGTTCCGTGGAACTTAGACAAAGGAATAAGATAAACTCGTTGGTTCATTCTTCAATAGGCACGCCGTCACCCATCGCGTCGCAAGCGACGCGACCGGGCTCCGACTCTTTGTAAGCGTACGGTTTCAGGTCTATTTCACCGCCCTAACAGGGCTGCTTTTCACCTTTCCCTCACGGTACTAGTTCACTATCGATCACAAAGTATATTTAGCCTTTCCTGATAGTTCAGGATGATTCCTTCAAAGTTTTCATTCTTCGAAGTACTCAAGATCAAGAAAAACTGGTTGCTGTTGTTTTCGTTTACGAGGCTTTCACTCTCTTTGGCGGGACTTTCCAATCCCTTCAACTAACAAAGCAATTTGTAACCAGCCTTAGTCGTTAACTATTGATAACTAAAATTAATTAGGACCAATAGTTAACAACTAAAATTTTCCAGTCTTACAACCCCCCGTTTTTCTGACTTGCGCCAAAAAATCGAGGTTTGGGCTCTTCCCATTTCGCTCGCCGCTACTTAGGGAATATTTCTGCCCCTCAAGGGACAGACTTGATTTCTTTTCCTCCGCTTACTGAGATGTTTCACTTCAGCGGGTGTGCGATTCGAGTTTTTAAGCTCGAAACAATCTGGGTTTGCCAGATTAGGTTTTCCCATTCGGAAATCCCCGGATCAAAGGTTGCTACGCACCTCCCCGAGGCGTATCGCCGCTACGCCGCGTCCTTCATCGCTACTTTGCGTCAAGGCATCCACCATACGCTCTTAATAACCCTCAAATTTTCGAGAAACGGTCATTTAAATGCTCACCTTGTTTCTATTTCTCTATTTGATTGTCAAACTTCAGTCGAGTCGTTTGCCGTCTCGGCAGGAAAGAAAAAGCCGCTTTGAAGCGGCCGCTGAGACACTCTAAACCTGAGACCTCTTCAGCCGTTCATGCTTGCTCTCTTTCGACTCATCTTCACGAAGGGAATTATAGCCGAGGCGAAACCCTTGTCAATAGCGGAAAAGAACTAAAAAACCGCTCCTCACAAGCGGTTTTTTAGTTACTGAAAACAGGCGTCCGAATCTATTTTTCTTCCACCTGCTCCCTGAACTTCTCTAAAAGAGAAGCGGCGAATTCCCTGCCCCCCAGACCGAAGGCCAAACCTCCAGCCAAAGCGAGCATGCCGATTAAGGCCACAAAGATAGCGTAAAGGAATTGCGAAGCGATTTCCAATTGCGTTAACGCGGCAATCACGCCAAAGACCAAGACGGACCACCAAGCGATGGCGCCCAAAAACTTGGTCGAATGGACCTTGGCCCCGGCGGCGGCGGTTTTAATCACCCCACGCAAGAAGTTGGCCAAGATAATCGCTCCCAAAAGGATAATGACGGCCACGACCACCTGAGGTATATAAGACAAGATCGGTTGGATGATGGCGAAAGCGCTGGCCGGCGAACCGAACAGGATGCCAATCACCAAAACCAAGGTCGCGATCAGGAAAAACCAATAGACCAGCCGGCCGAGGAAACGAGAAACGGTCGTATTAATTCCGGCTCGCTTCAGGTCTTTATCGAATTCGGTATTCTCCAAAACGGTATCAACCTTGACGGACCTCAATCCCTTTTCCACCGCCGATCCAAGAATGGCCGAAACGAAAATGCCGACGATGAAGGCGACCAAAGCGCCAACCGCCGCCGGCAAAAGCGCGACAAACTCATTCCAAACCTGGTTAAGCGGAGAGACAATGGCGTCAATCAAACTCTGAGTTACCATTTTCCGTTTTTATTTATTTCAATTTTAACTCGACCTTTGCCCGCGCCACTCTTTTTAGGCGGCCGCAGGTTTCCTTCTGTCTCAAATATTATACCACGCCCGACGCTTCTCCGAGTGTGGATAACTCGGAATTTCGAGATTCGGGCCTTGAGCGGGAAACGTATCTTTTAATCGACTCAATCGTCCGATCGTAGGTTACTCGGTCGACGGGATAGGGCGTGCCGTCTTTCCCGCCGTGAGCGAAGCTATAGCGGGCCGGGTCTTCGTAAGAAGGTTTCGCTCCGTAGATTATTTCAGCCACCAGCGCCAGCGCCCGAACGGTTTTCGGCCCCACCCCCGCCTTGCTTACCAACTCTTCGTAATTTTTCGGTTTCTCGTCGCAGAGCTTCCAGAGAATTTTCTCGAGATATTTGCTTTGGCTGAAATTTTCATTCACCACCGGATGACGGGAAAACTCGGCGTCTTCCAGATTGAGCAAGGTGAGCTGGCCCCGTTGGGTCGCGAGCTTGGCCATCTGAGAAACCGGCGTCGAATATTTCCTCAGGATTTTTATATCTTTGAACAAGGTCGGAAAATTCTGGGAAACAAGTTCGACGCTTATCTCGCGGGTCTTTCCGCTTTCTCCGGCCGTGAGATTGAGAACCTTTTTTATTTTTGTCTGGCTCGCGATGCCCGAATGAGGTTCCTTAATGAGATCCGTCAGGTTCTTCGAATGCCAGTGATAACGCCGGGCCGTTTGATTCCTGGTATTCATCCCCTGCTGGACCACTGTCCAGGCTCCGTTCCGGCTGAAGAAAAAAGCGTGATGATAAATCTGGAATCCGTCCTGAACGAGGGCACTATCCACCTTGGCCGCCATCCGGGAGTTATATATCAAAGAATTGACCTTTGATTCGGAAAAATTAGCCGCCTCGCCCCAGCGCAAAATTTCCTCTGGCGTCTTTCTCGAAGTCTTCCCCTTGCCGCCGCAGATGAAGATTCCCAGATCATTTTCTTCCCGCCGGATGGCTTCCTTCAAGGCGGCCGTCAAAATGGTCGTGAGGCCCGAAGCGTTCCAGTCGAAAGCCAAGACCGTGCCCAAGGACTGGAACCAGACCGGATCCCCGAGGCGCCTCACAAATTCGTCCGCTCCCTCCTCAGCCACGATCGCCCGAATCATCTCGCGCCCAAGCTTAACCATCCGCTCGAAAAGCCACTTCGGGCACTTCCCGTCGTCAAGCGTAAAAGTCGCTATTCCCCGCTCAATCATGAGTTAATTATACAAAACGAGAGCCGGGAAGCCTTGTTTAATCAAAGGAAAGTCGAGTGCTTGAACGCCGGCAATGTTCCGGTGGCCTTGGTGGACCTACGGGGAATTGAACCCCGACCTCAGCAATGCGAATGCTGCGTAATGCCGTTTTACTATAGGCCCGAAACTATTTGTTTTCCTTAATGAGCCGCAAAACCTCGTCGCGGCTTATGAGGTCTCGCCTTCTTATTTCCTCCTCAACGGCTTTTTTGATTTCTTGCGCCATCATCTGTTGCGCCTCCTTGGCCTGGCCCACAAGCTCTTTAAGATCGCCGGGATTCATATTTTTTAAAAGTCCCTGAGCCGCCTTGAGTTGATCGAACATAGTCCCAATATACTCTATAGGATTCTGATTTCAAAGTCCCAAATCCCCGTGGATCGCCTGAAGCGCCGGAAGAGCAATTCGCATCAGTTCCTCCACCCTAAGCCCCAGTTTTCCTTCCATCTCAAGAATTAAGTTTCGATCCACCCCGCGGGCGAATGATTTTTCTCCGAATCTCTTCATAACGCTCTCAACCGTTAAATCGGCCAACTTCTTCGAGGGCAAAATGAGAGCAGCCGCCACAATCAAGCCCGTTGCCTCCTCGGTGTAATAAAGCGCTTTTTCCATCAATGTTTCCGGCGCCAGGTGATTGGCGTGGAAATTATGCCGATAGACCGCCTCAATCACCTCCGGAGGAAAATTCTCTTTTCTTAAAATTTCGGCCGCCGGCTCGGTGTGTTTTTGGGGTTCGTTCTGAGTGAGCTCCCAATCCAAGTCGTGAACCAGTCCGGCTAATTCCCATAAATCAGCATTATTCTCTTCGTGAAGATGAATCGCTAACGCCTTCATCAAGGCCCCGGCCGCCAGATTATGCTTTATAAGATTTCGGTTCTTAATGTTTTCCTCAAGAAGTATCAAAGCTCTTTTCCTAAAGTCTTCCATACTTAAAATTTAGCAAATCGAACCGATCACGGCAACCGAAAACTCCGGTCGAGGGCGGCACATAAGTGTCGGGGTGCTGGGAATCGAACCCAGTCTACACGCACCCGAAGCGTGCGTACTGCCGGTATACGACACCCCGATTACTTCACATAATACTTTTCCTTTATTTCTCTTTCGGCTTCGCCTTCAAATTCTTCCTTCTTTTTCCTGGCCGATTCGAAAAGCCTCTTCAACTCGCCCTCGCTCATCTTATCGAGTTCTTTCATTCTCGAAACAAGATAATCCTTTTCATTCCTCTCAGGCTTGTCCAAGACTTCCTCAAGGAGGGCGGCTAAAATATACCCCACTTTGGGGCTCGGCTCAAGGCGAAGAATCTCCATCACGTCCGTTCCGTTCACTTTAAGCATCTTCGGTGAAATGGGATCCTGCCGCACCTTGTCGATCATGAACCTTAGGTGTCTCAATTTATAAGGCACGGCCTTGGGCACGCCCGAACCGATCCGGTCGGCTTCCCGAATTCTCATCAAGTCGTCCACGTTCTCCACCCCCACTCGCTGGAGGAAGCGCCGAACGCCAGCTTCGGTCACCTCGCCCACGTTATAATAAAAAAGATGAAAGCGCACCAAATGAACTACCCGTTCGGAAACATCCTTCGGGAATTTAAGCCGCTCCATTATTTTCTGGGTCATCCTCGCCCCCGCTACCTCGTGATTATAGAAAGTGGCGTGGGGCCCTTCGCCTCTTTTAGTGCGGGGCTTTCCCACATCGTGAAGCAGAGCGGCAAGCCTGACTACTAAATCATAGTTCTTGCCCACCGCGTAATCCAGGGCCCGCAGATTATGCTCCCAGACGGTATAGATGTGATGGAGATTCTGGCTCATCCCCAGGCCCTCGCGCAGTTCGGGAATAATATATTTAAGGAGACTGATCCGTTCCAGTTCCTCGATGGCCTCCTTGGCCCGAGGCGAGAGGACAATTTTAACAAGCTCGTCTCTCACCCTTTCCTCGGCCATAAATTTCAGGAGAGCCGAATTCTTCTTTATCGCCTCGGCCGTCCCCGCTTCGATTTCAAATCCCAATTCCGCCGAAAGTCTGACCGCCCGCATCATCCGCAAGGCATCTTCGCCAAATCTCTCGTCTGGATTGCCGACCGCTTTAATAACCTTCTTTTTTAAATCAGATTGGCCGCCATAGGGGTCGATGATTTCGGAATCCGATCCGCCAAGCGCGATGGCGTTGATCGTGAAATCCCGCCGCGAAAGATCTTCCTCGATGGTTTTGGTGAATTTAATTTCGTCGGGGTGCCGCCGGTCGCTGTACTTTCCTTCTTCCCGAAAGGTAGTTACTTCAATGAGCTTAAGTTTTTCTTCTTCGCTTCCCGTTTTGACCGCCACCGTGCCGAACTGGTTCTCGTAAACGCTTTCCGGAAACACCTTCTGGATTTCGGCCGGCTTAGCGTCGGTCGCCACGTCCCAATCCTGGGGCTCGCGGCCGATTAGAAGATCGCGGACGCAGCCGCCAACCAAAAAAGTAGCGAACCCCTCCTTCTTTAAAAGCTCGATGATTGCCCTGATTTCCTTCGGGAAAGTCAATTGCATTTAAGGGCATTATAACCTAAATTTATAAAGATTTTCGAATTGTCGCCTCAATGTCCCCGTAGCTCAACGGATAGAGCGCTTGGCTTCCCTGCCCGCCGTAATTTGCCCCCGTGGTGAAATGGATATCATAGTTGCCTTCGAAGCAATCATTGGGGGTTCGAGTCCCTCCGGGGGCACGGCAAAGGCAGGCGGGGAACCAAGAGGTTGCGGGTTCGATTCCTGCCGGGGACACAAACCAAGCCATGCTTACTAAAAATCAAGAAAAATATATAAACACAATCCCGCAAGAAAAAACGGTTAAAATAGTTCCATTTGATCCAAACGTTCTAAACATTGCCGATGAGGTAATTAATAAAATTAATAATGCTATTCCTAAAGCAAGGATTATTTATCTTGGGTCATCGAAATTAGGCATAGCTGGCGAAAACGATATTGATTTGGGTGTGTTGGTGGGTGATCAATTTGAGAATTCTGTTCTAATCATTAAACATCTTTTTGGGGATACAACCAAAATCGAACCCGAGAAAAAGATGGCTAGATGGGAATTTATATACAAAGATTTTCTGATAGACATATATCTAACCTCTAGTCTTACTCCAGAAATTCAGATGCAAATGAATACACAGATTTTATTAGAAAGTAATCCGAATCTTAAAAACGAATATGAACAACTTAAGATTAAGTCTGATGGCTTGTCGCAGCGAGAATATACTAAAAAGAAGCTGGAATTTTTCAACAAGATTCTAGAATTATGAACAAACGGATCTTTATAATTCACGGCTGGGGCGGTCATCCCGAAGACGACTGGTTTCCTTGGCTAAAAAGAGAGCTGGAAGGCAAGGGCTTCGAGGTTTATGTTCCCCAACTCCCACAGCCGGAAAAGCCCGAGATTGATAAGTGGATTTCGAAAATCTCGGAAGCCGTCGGATCGCCAGACGAACGAACATATTTTCTGGGACATAGTATGGGCTGCCAAGCAATCGCCCGCTACCTCGAAGCCCCGCCAGACGGAGCAATGGTCGGCGGCGCCGTTTTTGTGGCTGGTTTCTTCAAGGAGCTGACTAATATCGGAGAAGGCGCCGAAGAAAAAGAAGTAGAGCGTGAATGGCTTGATACCCCGATCGATCTAAGCAAGGTTAAATCACATCTTAAAAAGAGCATCGCTGTTTTTTCCGATAACGACCCCTTCGTTCCCCTTGAAAATCAAGAAGACTTTAAAGAAAAACTCGGTTCGGAAATCATCGCCGAACACCAAATGGGTCACTTCAGCACGAGCGACGATAAACTACTTGAACTGCCAGTGGCCTTGAGTTCCCTCCTAAAGATTATCGGCTAAACTCAATTGCGGACTCTTTTTCACTTTGATATACTTCCACCCAACCACCCATAGCTCAGTTGGTAGAGCAGTTGCCTCTTAAGCAAACGGTCCCAGGTTCGAGCCCTGGTGGGTGGACAAAATAAACTTGCGCCCGATCGTCTTCCGGGTGCTTTTTGGTGTAAGATATCCGATATGCCCAAGATTCCAGTCGACACTCCCCTCTCCGATCTCCCCAAAATCGGGCCGGGATTCCTTTCTAAATTCAAACGCCTGGGAATCGAAACGGCCGGCGATCTTATAAAACACTTCCCCGGCCGCTATGAGGATTGGAGCGAAATAGCCCCAATCGCCGATTTGAAACCGGGCGACGCCAAAACCATCCAGGCGGAAGTAAAGGAGATTGACGTGAAAAAAACCTGGCGGCGGCGGATGTTCATCGTCGAAGCCATTCTCGAAGACGCCTCCGGACCAATTAAGGCCGTCTGGTTCAACCAGCCCTATATCAAGAAAGTCCTCCAGGCAGGCGCGATCGCCAATTTTTCCGGGAAAACCGCCTTAAGGGATAACGAGCTCTATCTCTCCAATCCGACTTACGAAAAAGTAAGTAACGCCGCGGGGCCGACTAAAACCAAACACACCGGCCGGCTCGTTCCGATTTATCCCGAAACCAGAGGCCTGACTTCCAGGGGAATCAGATATTTCGCCGAGATGATCCTGGAAAATCTCTCGCCTCTCATCGAGTTTATCCCGCCCAAAATCCTTCGCCGGGAAAAATTGCCCGAGCTAAACAGGGCTTTCAAAGCCATCCACTTCCCCAAAACCCCGGCCGAGGCCGCGGCTTCTCGGAAAAGATTCGCCTTCGAGGAACTGTTTCTCCTCCAACTCACCAATATCAAATCGAAGCTGGCTTTGGCGAAAAAATTGGCGCCGATCATAAAATTCCAAGCCGAAAAAACAAAGGAAATTCTTTCTCGCCTACCCTTCGAGCTTACCCTCTCTCAAAAAAAGTCTCTTTGGGAAATTCTGCAGGATCTCGAATCGGGCCATCCGATGAACCGGCTTCTTCAGGGCGACGTGGGCTCCGGCAAAACCATCGTGGCCGGTATCGCTTCCGTTATCGCAGCTGAGGCGGGTTTTCAGGTGGCCTTGATGGCTCCGACCGAAATTCTGGCCCGCCAGCATTACCAGACGCTCAAGAAATTTTTCGGCGATTTCGAACTCGGCCTGGGACTTTTGGTCTCCAAAGAAGCCAGGGCTTTCTACGGCGAGGGGCTCGAGACCGATATCAGAAAAGAAGAGCTTATAAGAGGCATTTCCCTGGATAAGATAAAAATCATCGTCGGCACCCATGCCTTGATTCAGGAGAGCGTCAAATTCAAAAATCCGGGACTCGTCATTATCGACGAACAACACCGCTTCGGCGTTAAGCAACGAGCCGCTCTTTCGGGTAGCCGCGCGGGGCTGGTGCCTCACTTCTTAAGCATGTCAGCCACGCCCATCCCCCGGACGCTTATGATGGCCATTTTCGGCGATCTCGATGTCTCGATTATCAAAGAACTGCCCCACGGCCGGAAGCCGATTATAAGCCGGATCGTTCCGCCGGAATCTCGAGTCAAAGCCTATGAATTCATCCGAAGCGAAGTTAAATCCGGCCGACAGGTTTTCGTCATCTGTCCCCGAATCGAAATAGCCGAAACCGAAGGAAACCAAGTTTACCGGACGCCGGACGAGCTAAGGAGTCTCGAAACTAAAACAGTCAAAGAGGAATACGAGAAGCTTAGAGAGAAAACTTTCCCCGATCTCAAAGTCGCTATGCTTCACGGCCGGATGAAAGGCGCCGAGAAAGAAAAAATAATGAGGGACTTCAAAGACGGGAAAATCGATATCCTGGTTTCAACATCGGTTGTTGAGGTGGGCGTCGACGTGCCGAACGCCACCGTGATGATGATCGAATCAGCCGACCGCTTCGGCCTAGCCCAGCTTTATCAATTCAAAGGCCGGGTCGGTCGAGGCGAATATCAGTCCTACTGTCTTCTCTTTACCGACTCCGAATCGAAGGGCGCCAAGCTCCGGCTTCATCATCTTATAACCGCCAAAAACGGTTTCGAGCTTGCCGAGAAAGACCTAGCCACGAGAGGCCCGGGGGAGTTCCTGGGCGAAACCCAAGCCGGCCTGCCCGATGTCGCTATGCGAGCCTTGAAAGACGCGGCTCTCGTGAAATCGACCCGCGAAGCCGCCGAGGAAATCCTGAAAAGCGATCCGGAGCTTGAATTATATCCGGCTCTTCGGGAAAGAATCTCAAGCTTCGAAAAGGAACTTCACTTGGAATAATTAAAGATCTTTCTTGAGTTTCTAATTTGTTTCCCTACACAAAACAAACCTCAACCTAGAGAAGGCTAGCTAACTTACTCATAAGTCCGCTAACGAAAGCGTTTGCTTCTGATATTATACTTAGTGACTTATCCGATACAGGACGCGATATATTGACATTAGTATTAATTGGTATCTCAGAAATTATTCCAATTTTATTTACTTGACTTGATAGCGAACCCTTAGACATTACTCCACCGATGGTTGTTTGTTTAACTCCATTTTTGAATTGATCATTCTTACCCCACCTACCTATTTGGGTAGTAATTTGTGTTTTAGGCGTTGCTATTGGTGTTGTTGGGAGGTAAGTTTTCTGAATATTCGATTGATACACATTGTCCGATCTTCCACTCGTTGTAGTGCTAAATATAGAAGCTGGCGCCCGCTGTGGTCCTATACAGGCAAGGCTAACTACTATTCCACACGTATCCCTTGTCACACCAACAACCAGACTGATACATTGTGGAATTTGGTGGACAGTAGGCTAGTACACAAACATTAGTTGTTGCGTAGTAAGTATAACTTGGCCCATATTTTTGCCGACAATATGCGATATCATAAAGCGACTTAGCCATACACGTGTTGTTATAAGACACCTCTCCGTTCGAACATAAATAATTATCTTGCACCTGCACATTTTGTTCGACGCCACACACTTTATTGCGTATCTCGTTTTCTTGATTGAGTTCGTTAGAATACGCATCTGCTATCGCAGCGCTCTCTTGGGAAATGACTCCGGTTTCCGTATTTGACATCTGCGAAGCCGCAGTCCCACTCCCAGCTATTCCAGACGCCCAAAGGTTGGCGTTGGTGTTAGATTGCTCTTGTTGAGCAATGGCCGCATACTCGCTTTTGATTTGGCTTACTTGATTATTAGTCTCATCTTCGATAGATTGGATCTCTTGTTTAACCTGAGTTGGCGTAAGGCAGTTCAATGAAACTGCCAGCGTCGGCCACGCTTGAAAATACAACAACCCAATGATGATTGGAATAGCAAGAAACACATTTGTCGTGCGTCTCATAAATTTAGTTAATTCGATAGAATTCTCCTCTCAATTCTATCATTTTCTCCGATTGACAGGAACGACACCCTGAAGTTTGAACCGAAAAAGTGGCTGAATTTAGCGAAGGTCGGCTACTACGAACCAAAGTGCTTATGCTAATTTTCCAAAGTGCTCGCACTGAGCTTACCGAAGTGCGGTGTGTATTGGACGAAGTTCGAATGTATTTCGGACAAAATCCGCAGGATTTTGACGAATGACACTTGCGCCTCGGCCGCACTCGACAAACTCGCGCGGGGCAAAACCCAAAAATTTCCTATCATTTTTATTTGCGGCTCCCCCCACACTAACGCCGCGAAGCGGCGCGGCTCTGAAAAATCGTGAAGTTTCTATATGCGGAGGGGGAGGGATTCGAACCCTCGATACCTTTCGGTATACGCGCTTTCCAAGCGCGCGCACTAGGCCGCTATGCGACCCCTCCATCGATTAATTTTTTAAATGCTTCGCCGCCCTTATAGCTTTTTATCTGACGTTCGCGCTCCCAAGCCTCTCTCTTGGTCTTATATAATTCCTTGTGAATCAGAACCCACGGGCCGCGACCTTTAGTCGATTTATTCGCGCCGCTATTATGGTGCCGTAATCTTTCTTCTATGTCAGACGTCAGCCCGATGTAATAGCGGCCCGTCTTCTTGCTCTGAATTATATAAACATAATACGCCATAATCTCGCTTTTTCCGCCTCCGGCGGAACCCCGCTTCAGCGGTGGCCAAGCGCGCGCACTAGGCCGCTATGCGACCCCTCCCAAGAAATTCAGACAAATCAACCTCTCCAACTTAGTCCAAATGAGGGAATTTGACAACCCGATTCTTCCCGCTTTTTTTCGCGGCATACATCGCCTGATCGCTTTTCTTGAGGAGCGATCCCAAATCGTCGCCTGGCTCGATTTCCGCCGCGCCTAAGCTGGCGGTAATCTTTAATTTTTTTCCCCGGAAAGTAATCGATGCTTTCTCGATTTCGCTCCGTAAGTGTTCGGCCACCTTCATCGCGTCGTCGACGTTGGCGCCCAAAAGGACGATGGCGAATTCCTCGCCGCCCCAACGAGCCACAATGTCGCTTTGCCTCAGGTGGTTCTCGAGAAGCCTGGTTACTTTCTTTAATACCGCGTCGCCCGCCTCGTGGCCGTATTCATCGTTAAGCTTCTTAAAATCGTCGATGTCCAAGAAAATGACGCTCAAGGCGCTCAAATAGAATTTTCGGCGGCGATGATGAACTATCTCCGACTTCTCCACCGCCTTGACTATCCGGTTCGCCTCCTCAATCAGGGCCCGCCGGTTGAAAGAACCAGTGAGCGGGTCTTTGTAAGCCAGCTTCCTCAACCGCTCGATTTCCTTTTTAAGAAGCTCGATTTCGTCAGGCACGTTCAAAAATTATTGAGCGGTGTTGCTAATTTTAGAGAGAAAATCAGCAGTTTTGTCGCGAAAGTCTTTGACTTCTTCTTCCGTAAGCCGGTCAAGGTCGGGAATCTTGTCTTTAAGGAATCTCATAACAGCCTCCGGATCAGCGTTATCGCCGGAAAAATTCTTTTCGAATTCATCCAAGTCAGAATCACTCAATCTTTCGAGCGCTCGCTCAAGCGTCCCCTGGTAGATCAGGCGGCCTATTTTATCCAGGGCATCTTCCTGTTGATCGGGCGTTAATAATTCCAGTCCCAACCCTTTGATTACGTTTTGTTTTAATTCTTCGTTCATTTATGATTCACCTTCTATCTCGACCTTGGTTTGTTATTACTTCTTACCCAAAAAACCAGTAAGGGTAACAATCAAATTTCTCGCCGAGTCCAGAGCCGCCGGATCAATTCTCGTGCCAGCCGGCTGACTCAAAACATTGATTATCCCTCTCGCGTTATCTAGTAGGGTCTGACTTACGTTGCCATGGCCGACGGGATTTTTGGATAAATACTCCGTTATTGTCTGGAGATGCCTAAAGAGATCGCTTTGATTCGCCTTATCTAAATCAATTGTTTCAAGGCCAGGAATGTTTGAGGTAATAATATGCTCCGAGGTGACACTAACCGTGCTTGCGTGAGTGCCGTGTGATTGAAAGAAATTATTTATGTCTTCCATTAATTTTCTGGCAGAATCGATTTGCGGATCGGAAGCTTGATGGCTTAAAACTCCGATCATATCCTGGGCCCGCTTATCAAGTCCTTGGCCGCCGGGGATATTTTTCAAAGCCGGCTCTTCGGCCTGAAGTGTTCTTAAGAGATCCGGCTGTTTCATGTGGGTGTAATCAAAAGGATTATTAGCCGGAGGTGTCGGGGCGGCATTAGGAGCGACATCGTGCGCCTGGGGAGCCGGAGCAACGGCTCCGTGATCCGGGGCCGCCGGAGCGTGATCCAAAGGAACTACTGAACCAGCATTATCCGGCGGAAAAGCATAGGTCTCACTATGGATTGTGATGTGCCCGTCAGCAGCTGAAACGCCAATCGATCCGCCGGGCTTCGCTAAACCGGTATTTTCCAAGTGCTGTCTTAAGGCCAGAAGATGGGCAATTTGTCCGGAATCAAGATGCTCGCCGGGGGCGACACTCTGAGAAATTTTATCATACGTGTCAGGATCCACCTTCGCTAAAAGCTCCATATGTCTTGTAACCACTCTTTCGATGCCGTCGCCGGATTGGATCTTATCGACAGCCTCGAAAAAGTGACTGTCCACTCCAGTGGGCCAGCCACCAGACGGGATATTATTTTCCAGATTAGATCCGACTGATGGCTGTTCGGTAAACGGCGGAGCGCCGCCCGGTTTTTCTGTTGGTAAAACTCTCGGGCCGCCGGCATTAGGACCAGCTGATCCAGCCAGCACGCGTTCGGCAGCGTGATGTAGTCCCCA
>DATKRQ010000040.1:0-6468 GCA_035532135.1 Candidatus Tyrphobacter sp. | reverse complement strand
GACATTTAATTGCTTTGCCGCTAAAAGAAGCGGTCCGGGATCTGGTTTGTGCCGCTCAGTATCTTCGTAGGTCACGGCGATTTTGAAATAGTGTTCAAGTGTATTGAGTGGCGGCTCGAATGCATACGCCTTGATTCTACTAGTCATAATTGCCAACGGATATCGTCCGCTCAGCGCCCTGATGGTTTCGGGAACCCCCTCAAAGAATGTTGCCGGAGGAATATCTATCTTCTCGATGAAGTCCTGGATTCGCTTTGTTTCCTTTTCATCTTTTGTGTGCGCCAGAATTTGGATTGTGTCATGGAGTGTACGATGGAAAATAGGTCCGTACTCATCACGCGTAGGAGGTGGATACCCCGCCTTCTCCATTAGCCTTTGGAAAAGAATGAAATTCGTTCCGAACGAATCGAGGAGTGTCCCGTCCACGTCAAAAATAACTGCCTTTGTCATAAATCTATTTTATCATCATTTTTATTTATTCCCACGACGAGGTGCTTCGGAAAGAAGTTGGAAAAAGCTCTCAAAAACGCCCGGAGGTTTAACCCATAAGGGGTCCGAGGCCACGAAGAGGCACAATGAAAATCTTGAAATTTAAATCTCGGATCCCAAACTCCGAACCGTCATTTTGAATTTTAAGGTTGGAAATTTGGAATTTCTTTGCTACCATTTCCCCCGAGCGTCCCCGTAGTTCAATGGATAGAACGAGAGACTTCTAATCCCTTAATGCAGGTTCGATTCCTGCCGGGGGCACCAGCGGGGCGTCGTATAGTGGTAGTACGCATGCTTTGGGAGCATGTAGTCCCAGTTCGATTCTGGGCGCCCCGACTTGTCCATAAACCAAGGGCTGGGAGCTATTTCATCGCTCCGGCCACCGCCTTGACCACCCGTTTGTCAAAAACGTTCGGGATGATATTTTTAGCCGTCGGTCTTTTGATTAAAGCCGCCAGCCTTTGAGCCGCTTTCACCTTCATTTGGGGCGTGATTTTCTTCACCTTGTTGTCGAGCGCCCCCCGGAAGATGCCAGGGAAAGCCAGGACGTTATTGATTTGATTTTCAAAATCCGATCGGCCGGTCGCGATAACATAAGCGCCGGCCCGTCGGGCTTCGTCGGGCATTATTTCGGGAACGGGATTGGCCATCGCAAAGACAATCGGTTTCGCGGCCATCATTTTAATGTGGCCTTCTTTCAAGAGTCCGCCCTTGGAAAGTCCGATTACAGCGTCGGCTCCTTTCATCGCCTCCTCCAGCCCGCCGGAGATGTTTTCCTTGTTGGTAATCTCAGCTAACTCTCTTTTATATTTATCCAAATCTTTCCGCTCACGACTTATAATCCCGCGGCTATCGACGAGTAAGATATCGTCCGCGCCGTAAAGAGCAAGAATTTTAGCGACGGCGCTTCCGGCCGCACCGGCCCCGATCAAGACGAAACGGCTTTTCTTCATATTTTTCCCGGCCGCCTTGAAGGCGTTGATGAGTCCGGCCAGAACGACAATCGCCGTGCCGTGCTGGTCGTCGTGCATCACGGGAATATCTAATTCGCACTGAAGCCTCTCCTCGATTTCGAAGCACTTGGGAGCCGAGATGTCTTCCAGGTTTATCCCGCCGAAGACCGGTGCCACCGCTTTAACTGTGGCCACGATTTCATCGGCCGTGTGAGCGTTTAAAACGAGCGGAAAAGCGTTCACCCCGGCCAGCTCCTTGAAAAGCAGGGACTTCCCCTCCATCACCGGCAAAGCGCCTTCCGGGCCGATATCGCCCAGGCCCAAGACGGCCGAACCATCCGAAACGACCGCCACCAGATTATTTTTCATCGTGTAATTCCCCAGCTCGCTTTTGTGCTTGGCGACATATGAAGAGACGGCCGCCACCCCGGGCGTGTAATAGATATTGAGGTCGTTTTTGGACTTCAGGGCCGCTTTGCTCTTTATTTCCACCTTGCCCCTGAGCTTGCGGTGAGCCGAAAGGGCCAATTCCTGGATGCTTTTTTTGTTTGCCATGCGCCTATTCTATCATAATACTTAAAATTGACCTCAAGGGTTGCGCTTGCCGAGGAGCCGGGCGGAAGATATAATTCGGTATCGAAAAGCGGGATTAGTATAGTGGCAGTACGCTACCTTGCCAAGGTAATGGCGCCGGTTCGATTCCGGTATCCCGCTCATAAAAGACAACCGATCTTAATTTTTAAGACCGGGGCGTGATTTTGTGGTTATCAACCCTGGCGCCGGGCTTGGCCCTCATCTAAAATGAAAATTAGATGAAAAAAATCATCCCCCTTTTCCTTTTCTTGGGTTTTATTTTGTTTTCCCTTTTTTATTTTAAAAACAGTCTCACCGTCGTTCCGGTCAGGGGCGCCCAGGATCCTCCGGCAAGTTATTCGGAAACGGGCGGCGATAATTTTAATTTCGTTTCCCTGTCCCAAAAAGCGGAAAGCGATTGGCAGGCGGGCGCGGGCTTTACGAGAAATATCGGTCTCGGCGATCGGGGGCCGGATGTCGCTCTGCTTCAGGAGGTTCTCCCCGGCTTGACGCCGGTCTACCCTAAAAACTGGCCCGCGACCGGCTATTTCGGCCCCTTAACCAAAGAAGCGGTCGAAAATTTCCAGCTTAATTACGATCTCCAGCCCACGGGCTATGTCGATCCGGAAACCGTCGCGGTGCTGACTAAAATTTTAACCCACAATCTCTGCCCGATCCCCGACGCTCCTTATCCCGACCTCTGGCTTTCGATAGTCGATAAAAACCATCCTTTGCCCTTCGAGTATTATGTCCCTAATGATTTAGTCGACATTTCCGGCGCCGTCAAAACCGCCGGCCAGCCGCTTTGCCTAAGCGACAAAGCCGCGCCGGCGCTTGAAGCGATGATTGAGGACGCTGGAAAAGCCGGTATCCAAATCGAAGTTGATTCCGGCTTCCGGGGCATTAACTCCCAATCGTCCGCTTTCATTTATTGGATTGAGAGCGAAGGCTCCCGGGCGATAGACGAATCGGCTTTCCCGGGCTACTCGGAGCATCAATTGGGCACGGCGGTCGACCTGACCGGCGCAAGTATCAATTGGTCGCCGGTCGATCCCCGCTTCGGCGATTCCCCCGAGGGAAAATGGCTTGAGGCCAACGCCTATAAATACGGGTTTGTGATGAGTTATCCTGAAAACGAAGAAAATATCACGGGTTATACTTACGAGCCCTGGCACTGGCGGTATCTCGGACCGGGAATAGCCAGCGCGATTCATAACTTTAATCTGCCGCCGGTAAGCTATCTTACGGCTTTGAGTTATAAATAGCCGAAGTTCTTGATTAGTTGAAAGATATCAATATAATCGAGACAAGCAGCTCTCCAGCACAACGGTTAATCATGGCGCGACCTGGGCGGTTTTATTTTTTTCCGAAGTTTCCCAGGCGCGTCTCCGTCCCGGTATGGGCACGAAGGGGAGGAAAAATTGGACGATTGCCGAATTTAATCAACGGCGTCGTCGCAACAATTTCCCATCTTCCCGAGAACCCATCCGGTCCCCCGCCCAATCGCGTCAATTCAACGCACCCGGGCGGGGGTTTTATTTCTGATTGATTTTTAAGTTGGCCAAAGTTACTATCTGGATAGTCTGGAAGGTTTAAGCAGGCGGAGCGTCTATTGTTTTATGTGGACGCCGGCCGATTTTTCCCGACAAATTCGGGGGCGTTGTTCAGTGGTAGAACGTCGGTCTCCAAAACCGAAAACCAGGGTTCGATTCCTTGCGCCCCCGCCTTCGCTAAAGCTTCGGCGGGCAAGTCCGCAACTAGAAAGCTTCGGAAAATTTTAGAAAAATAAAGCGGGGGCGTCTTCACGCTCCCGCCGTGGGACCGGATTTGTTTCTACTTCCGATTACCTCCTCGGCGAATAAAAAACTCGCAAACGAAGCAACCAGGAACAATATTCCTGTCAATCGCCTCCAGCCTTCATCCGTCGGATAGCTACTGAGAAAAGTTACATAGTAAGCCGACATAAGTTCCGCCGAGAGTGGATAAAACGAATGACGAAAAAGTTTTCCCGCCAAGCGCGGTTCGCCCTCAAGAACGGCGAATCCGCTGAAGATGAGCATAGCGACAAAGGGAGCGCCGAAGAAAACGAGCGCCTCAAGCATTAATCTTCCTCCTTATTTACTGCAGGTGCCAACGTGGGAGAGAATAGTGCCTATGGGTTAGAAAATCTAATATCTAAAGAGAGACTCTCAAAAAATTCCGTTTGCCCACCTGAATTAGGACGCCTTCTTTAGAAAGAGATATTTTTTCCCGAAAATCCGATTGCTCGATTCCGTCGATTTTAACCCCGCCCTGACCGATCAAGCGGGCGGCTTCACTTTTACTCTTCGCGAGTCTTGTCGCCACTAAAAGCTCAGCTAATTCGAACACCGGTTTGGTCAGTTTTTTGGTCTTGATTTCGCTCGGCAGTCCTTTGGTTCTAAAAACCTTATCGAATTCCGCTTCCGCCTTTTTAGCCGCCGCGTCGCCGTGATAAAGAGAGACTATTTCCCGAGCCAGGCGCGCTTTGGCGTCCCGTGGATTCAGTTTTCCCGACTTAAGATCCTTTTCAAAAATTTTAATTTCCTCCAAGGACACATCGGTTGTTAGAGTGAAGTATTTTATAATCAGATCGTCCCGCACCGACATTACTTTACCGAACATATCGTTTGGTTCGTCTGTGATATTAATGACGTTTCCCCAACTCTTGGACATTTTTCGGCCGTCAGTGCCCTCAAGCATTTCTCCGGTCAAGATGTCTTGTGGTTTTTGGCCGTAAAACTGCTGGATGGTGCGCCCGGCCATAACATTAAAAAGCTGATCAAAGCCGCCGATCTCGACATCCGCCTTCACCTCCACGCTGTCATAGCCCTGCATTAACGGATATAAGAACTCGCGGATGCTTATTTCCGTACCCTTTTCATAGCGCTCCTTGAAATTCCGTCGGGCGAGCATCTGCTGGACGGTAAAAGTTTCGGCGAGCAGAGCCACCTCCTTAAAAGTGAGCTTGGAAAGCCATCGGGAATTAAAAACGAATTCGGCTCGGCTGAGATCGATGATTTTACTTAATTGATCGCGGTAACTTTTTAGGTTGGCTTTTACCTCAAGGGCGGTAAGCATGGGTCGTTTAGCCAGCTTGTCCGACGGATCGCCGATCTGGGCGGTAAAATCACCGACGATAAATACGGCCTTATGGCCAAGTCTTTGAAAGTCTCTTAGTTTACGGATGATAACGGCGTTCCCTAAGTGGATCCTTGGGCCAGTCGGATCAATGCCCAGCTTTATTCTCAACGGCTTGCCGGCCAAAAGAACCTTCCTTAAGTGAGTCCGGTCGATGATTTCGGTCACCCCCCGGCTCAAAAGCTCGTCTATCGCCTCACTTACTCTTTTTGACGACTTCATCAATGATGCCATACGCCTTAGCCTCTTCGGCCGAGAGCCAGAAATCCCGGTCGGTGTCTTTTTCGATTTTCGCGATCGGCTGGCCGGTGTGCTTGGCCAAAAGCTGGTTTATCTTTTCCTTCGTTTTCATAATCTGGCGGGCGGTGATTTCCACGTCGGTGGCTTGGCCCTCGGCTCCGCCCATCACCTGATGAATCAGGACTTCGGAATTAGGCAGGGAAAAGCGCTTGCCCTTTTTCCCGGACGTGAGGAGGAAGGCGCCCATTGAAGCGGCCACTCCGATGCAAATCGTGCGGACATCCGGCTTGATGTATTGGATGGTGTCGTAAATAGCGAGACCGGCCGTGACCGATCCGCCCGGAGAATTAATGTAAAGATCGACGTCTTTTTTCGGATCTTCGTATTCCAGGAAAAGGAGCTGGGCGATGATAGCGTTCGCCACGACATCGTTGATCGGTCCGGCCAGGAAAATAACCCGTTCTTTGAGGAGCCGGGAATAGATGTCATAAGCCCGTTCGCCGTAGGCGGTTTTTTCGATGACCGTCGGAATCAGATATTGATTAATCTTTTCTAAATCTTTTTTCATTTATTTTAGGGTTGAAGATGATTCGATCAGTTTTTCGGCTTCGGCCCGGCTCCCCCAGCCCTTTAATTCCACCGTTTTATTCTCCAAGATTTTATACGTCGAGAAGAATTGGGCGATTTCTTTTTTCAGGGCTTCGGGCAGGTCGCTTTCCTCCGCCCAGGAATCGAAATAGATGTCGACTGCCGGCACGGCGATGATTTTCGAATCGCTCTCGCCGTTATCGATCATTTTCAAAAGAGCGACGGGTCTCGCCGGCACCAGGGCGCCGGGGACAAAAGGAAAACGGGCGATAACCAGCGCGTCCAAGGGGTCGCCGTCCTCGCCTTTGGTCTGGGGGATCAGGCCGTAATCAGCCGGATATTCGACCGAGCTCCTCAAGACCCGATCCAGTTTTATCCGACCGGTTTCTTCGTCAAGCTCGTATTTATTTCTCGATCCTCTGGGGATTTCGATTAAAACATCGATCTTCATTTTTGATTATGAGAA
>DATKRQ010000039.1:0-11080 GCA_035532135.1 Candidatus Tyrphobacter sp. | reverse complement strand
CTTAGCTCAGGACGGTTTGGTTCCGACTGGGCCGCTCCTCGGGATTTCTCTAATTTCTTCTCCACAGAAGATCTATTTTTATATTAGCCCGCAGACTTAGGCTCTTTTTTATTTCAATAAAGGTACCGGTCCGGTTTCCCGTTCCACTTCCGAAAGGGAAGTCAGTCCCTGAAGCGCTTTAATTATACCATCGTTTTGCATTTCTATCATTCCTTTTTCTAAAGCCAGTTTTCTGATTTCGCCTTCGGTGGCTTCTTTTTTAATCAGGCCCTGAAAATCGCCGTCCAAAACCAGAAATTCGAAAATACCCAAGCGACCCCTGAAGCCGCCTTCGCACTTGGAGCAGCCGACGGGCTCGTAGAGATTAACGTCCTCTCCGAGACCGGCTTTGACGCTCTGGGGCAGGGAGGCCACAAGATCTTTTATTTTAACTTGGTCGGCTTCGGCTGGCTCAATCCGTTTCCGGCAATCCGGGCAAAGTTTCCGAACCAGCCGCTGGGCGATAACCAGATTCAGAGCCGGGCCGATAGTCGAAGGGTTTATCTCCAAATCAATCAGCCGAGTGATCGCCCCCGGGGCGTTATTGGTGTGAAGGGTGGAAAAAACCAGGTGGCCGGTAAGCGAGGCCTGGAGGGCGATTTCGGCCGTTTCCTTGTCTCTGATTTCGCCGACTAAAATCACGTCCGGGTCCTGCCTCAAGATCGAAGCCAAACCGTTATTAAAGTCGTATTTACCCGAGGAATCGACCTGGGTCTGCTCGATGCCCTCCAGGCGATATTCAATCGGATCCTCGATGGTGATTATTTTAAGTCCCGGGTTTTTAACCCGCTTCAAGAAAGCGTAAAGGGTGGTGGTTTTCCCGCTGCCGGTCGGACCGGTAACCAAAATCATCCCGTTCGGTTTTTTAAGAATCTCCTTAGTCAGAGCCAGCTCATCCGGGCGCAAGCCGATATCGGTTAAGTTTAAATCGGTCACCGCGGGATCGAGCAAACGGATCACCGCCGTTTCTCCGTACTCCGAGGGGATTACGGAGACGCGGGCGTCAATTTGGCCGCCGCTTCCCTTCTCCATCGAGAAACGCCCGTCCTGAGGCGAATCGGAAACATTCAACTTCAGGCCCGAAATTAGCTTGATTCGGCTCACAATCAGGGCGTAGTCGGCTCGGGGAATAAAGGCGATATCATAAAGAATGCCGTCTGAACGAAAACGAAGACGGACGCGCTCGGCGGCCGGCTCGAAATGAACATCCGAGGCCCGAAGGCCGGCCGCTAAGGAAAAAATCAGACTTAAAAGAGAAGTGGTGGAATCCTTATCCGACCGGTTGGCCAATTTTTCTTCGAAAAATTTTCCGGCTTCGGCAACGCTTTTGGGCGCGGCATCGGTTTCCAAGATAATCGCCGATTTAAGAATATTTGCGGCTTCGGCCATTTGTTTTTAATATAGGGAGCGAAGCCGAAGAAGTCAAAGAAGAAATGTCGGGACACAGCAAGTGGAAACAAATAAAACACAAAAAAGAGGCCACCGATCAGAAAAGAGGCCTTCTTTTCTCGAAACTTCTTAAAATCATCAGGGTCGCCGCTCGGGAAGAGGCTAATCCCGATTTCAATCCTCATTTAAGGGCGGCCATTCTCAAAGCCAAGGAGGAAAACGTGCCGCTCGAAAACATCGAACGGGCGATTCAGAACGCTCAAAAGGACGATGCGGAAGAACTTTTAATCGAAGCCTACGGCCCGGAGGGATCGGGTCTTATCATCACCGCCTTAACCGATTCCAAAAACAGGACGATCAACGAAATCAAAGCGCTCTTCAAAGATTACGATACCAAGCTCGCGCCTCAGGGCGGGCTTCTTTGGTCGTTCGAGAAGACGGCCGGAGGCTATAAGCCGAATTTCTCGGTTTCCCCGTCGGAGGCGGCGGCGGATAAAATCCAGCGACTCGTTCTGGCGCTCGGGGAACGGGAAGACGTGGAAAACGTTTTCACGAACGTCGGGGATTAGGAATTCGATTAAATGTCTTAAATTTTTATGATTATCTTGGGACTCGATCCGGGGACGAACCGGATTGGCTACGGATTGATCCGGAAAACCGGAACCGAGCTGAAACTTCTAAACTTCGGTACGCTGGAAATAAAGGAAAAATCTCCGGGTGAGAGGTTGGTCAGGCTGGCCGCCTCGCTCCAAAAAATCATCAATGTCCACAAGCCTCAGGTGGCCGCCGTGGAATCGCGTTTCTTTTTCAAAAATAAGAAGACTGCCCTGCCGGTGGCCGAGGCCCGGGGCGTAATCCTGCTCACACTCCAAAAAAACGAGCTTTCTTTCCTGGAGTTTTCTCCTCGAGAGGTAAAATCCCTTGTCACCGGCTGGGGCGGGAGCGACAAGAAATCCGTCCAGAAAATCGTCGCTTTGACCCTGGGCGTCAAATCCCTGAGGGGCTATGACGATGCTTCGGACGCTCTGGCCATAGCCATCGCGGCTTCGTTCAAGATCAAGAATTGAGCCTCCGGCAACGGATTGACATTTTTTTTACTTTACGTATACTTTGGCCGTATTTTTTAAAAGCCGTCTTACGGCAAAGGTCGTTTAAAAAAAATCTAAAATGGCGGAATTACTAAAACCCCTCCTGGCCCTCGACGACGGGGAAGACGACGAAAAAAGCGATATGGGAAAAGATTGGGAAGACGACGATCCCGATGCTGGTTTGGGTGAAGAGGAAGACGAACCGGATGATGATGGTGATGATGATGACGACGAGGAAGAAGAAGGAGGAGGCGGCTGGTAAGAGTAAACCGACCGATAATAGGATTAATTTAAAATCCCCCGCCCCGGCTGGGGATTTTAAATTAACCGCCTTAAAGTTAGAATATCCAAAGGAATGAAAAGAAAGGTGTTTAAGATTTCGGGGCTTATTTTGATAGGCCTGGCTCTTTCGGTTGCCGGGTCCTACTTTCTGATTTCCTGGAATCTGCCGAATGTAAATGAAATAAGTCTGAGCAATATCGCCATCGGCCAGTCGACTAAAATTTACGATCGGACCGGAAAAATTCTCCTTGCGGAAATAAACCCGGCCGCCAACCGGATTGTCGTTTCGGCCGATGCGATTCCGGCCGTCACGCGCGAGGCCACGGTAAGCATTGAGGATAAAAATTTTTATAATGAACCCGCTTTCGATTGGAAGGGGATCGCCCGGGCTGTTTTGGTCGATATTATTCACCATCAGCCGGTCGAGGGCGGATCAACCATCACCCAGCAGCTGGCCCGCAATTTATTCTTAACCGATCAAAAAAGCCTGATCCGGAAAGCGAAAGAGTTAATTTTGGCTTTCCGGCTTGAACGGCGCTATTCCAAAGACCAGATCCTCAACACCTATCTGAATTATGTGGCTTACGGCACCAATATTTACGGCGTGGAAAGAGCCGCTAAAAGTTATTTCGGAATCGAGGCTAAGGATTTGACCCTGAACGAAGCGGCCACGCTGGCCGCCATCCCTCAGTCGCCTAACTATTACTCGCCCTGGGGAAGTCATTTAAGCGACCTCGAGGCGAGAAAAAACATCGTCCTCCGCGATATGCTGAATAACGGCTATATCACCCGCTCCGAATTTCAGGCCGCCGGCACCACCCTCCCCACCTTTCTCGCTCCGCCCCAGACCGGCAAAGCGCCTCACTTTACCGATTATGTCGAGGGTTATTTAATCGACAAATACGGCGAGTCCGCCGTTCAAAACGGCGGCCTCAGGGTGACAACCACGCTTGATTGGAACCTTCAGCGGGCCGCCGAAGAGGCGATAAAAAACGGGGTGGCTCGGGACGCCTCTCTTTATAACGGCCAGAACGGCGCTTTGGTGGCCGAGGATCCAAAAACCGGACAAATCCTCGCGATGGTCGGTTCGAAGGATTATTATGCCGCTCCTTATCCCGCCGGCTGCGTCCCGGGGAAAAATTGCGAGTTCGAAGGCCAGTTCAACGTGGCTACCCAGGGCCTGCGTCAGCCGGGCTCGGCGCTCAAACCGTTTGTTTATCTCACGGCTTTCGAGGAAGACGGCTTGACGCCCGACACTGTCCTCTGGGATGTGCCGACGGAATTTGCCACCAATAATCCCAATTGTCCGCCTTTGGTTAATCTCAACAATACCAATTCCCAGTGTTATCACCCCAGAGATTTCGAAAAGACTTTCGCGGGTCCGGTAAGCGTCAAATCGGCTCTGGCCGAATCGATAAACGTTCCGGCCGTCAAGGCTCTTTACTTAGTCGGCATCCCCAACGCCATTTCCACACTGGATAAGTTCGGAATAACTTCTCTTGATAATAGACCCGACTTGGGGCTGTCGCTCGTTTTGGGCGGCGGCGACGTCCGCTTAATGAGTCTCGTGAATGCTTACGCCACCCTGGCCGACAACGGCCTGGAGCGCCAGCCTTCGACCGTCCTCGGCGTAGAGGACAACGCGGGAAACGTTTTGGAACAATATCAGAATCAAAGCAGCCAGGTGGTCGATCCCAATTACGCCCAAACCATAACAAGCATTCTCTCGAGCGCCGACCTGAGGGCGCCCCTTTTCGGGGCCAGCTTGAATCTCACCACCTTCCCGGGTTACGAAGTAGCCCTCAAGACCGGAACGACCAATAACTATGTCGATGCTTGGGCGATGGGCTACACGCCCGATTTGGCCGTGGGCGTCTGGGCAGGAAACAACAACAATCAGCCGCTTAAAAGCCAGGGCAGCAGCATTCTGGCCGCCGTTCCGATGTGGCACGACTTCTTAAGCCAAGCGCTTAAACAATTTCCAGCCGACACTTTTACGACTCCCTCGCCTTTAAAGGCGACTAATTCCGTCCTTCAGGGATATCTGGTTAAGGGAGAGTTCCATAACATCCTTTATTATCTCGGCCGAACGAATGATCCGGAATTCCTTAACTGGGAAACCGGCGTCCAGAGTTGGCTTGGGACGCACTCGGTTGACGCCAGCCTCTTTCCTCTCGTCGACTCAAATCAAAGCTTAAACGTGCCGCCGCCTCCGGCCGCTCAAAACGCTCCGGGTCAAATTGAAATCAATCTCGTCTCGCCCGCCAACGGTCAATTTATTTCCACGAGCACCCTGGAAATAAAAGCGGCTATCACCTCGGCCAATCCCTTAAGCAAGGTGGAAGTTTACCTGAATAATAATTTAATTGACGGGCAATACCTTAATCTGGGCCGGAGTCTGAATTATGACAAAACCCTGACCAATCTTAATCTCGAACCTCAAAATAGTTTGGTTTTGAGAGCCACCGACGAGACCGGCTACGGGCAAAGCCAGACGGCGATTTTTTACGAAAAATGAAGACCCACGGGCTTACGCCCGGGTCGCTCTCGCGTAGGCGAACAGAGGACTAATCGCTTGATTTAAGGGGAGCCAGAAGATAAAGATAGTTTTGGTTCTCTTTGGGAGAAAGAACGGCCGGCTTATCTTTCCCGTTCAGCTTCAGGGAGATTTGAGCGGTGTTCACCGCCTTTACGCCGTCCAGAAGATAACGCCAGTTAAATCCGATGGTTGTTTCTTCGCCGGAAATTTTGGCCGGAATGATGTAATTATTCTTGCCCAAATTGCTGCTGGCCGAAAATATCTCGATCATTTTCCCGTCTTTGGTTTTCAGGCGAATCTCGCTGTTTTTGGCGGCAAAGATGGACGAGAGACGCAAGGCGTTTACGAGCTCCGATTTTTCCACCGTGATTTCGGTTTTGGTCTCCTTGGGGATAATTGATTTGTAATCGGGGTATTGACCCTCGATCAGCCGGGAAATTATTTCCACTTCTTCCGATTTAATCAGGACTTGGCCGGCCTCGATGAAAATCGATATTTTGGAGTCGTTCTTAATTACCCTGATTATTTCTTCGGCGGTTTTGAGAGGAAGAATTATTTTTATCTCCTTGTCGAATTTATTTTTAAACTGACTGGCTGAGGAGAATATCGATTCGGCCAGCCGGAAATTATTCGTCCCCACGAGTCTCAGGGCATTCACTTCGGCGACCAGAAAGACGCCGCTTATTTCGGGCTTGATTTCCGAAATTTCCACGGCTACGATTACCCGCTCCAGATTTTCTTTGAAGGGGGTCGAATTTATTTCGAGATATTCTTCGGATTCTTTGAGCCGGGGAATGATGGGAAATTCTTCGGCCGACAAGCCCTGGAGATCGGCGTCGTAATTGTCGGATTTTATCTTCAAGATTCCTTCTTTGACTTCTAAGGCCAGTCTTTCGCTTGGAAGATTATTGATAATTCCCGAGAGGGTGCTGTAAGGGACGGCGATTTCTCCGTCCGTGATTATTTTTCCGGCCACTACGGCGGTAATAGCTATTTCCAGGTTGGTGGCTGAAAGGCTTATCTTATTTTCCGAAGCTTTAATCAAAACGTCGGCCAGACTGTTTAAATTAAGACTGCTTCCTACCGCCCGTCCTACCCAATCCAATCCCTGCTTTAAGTTGTTCTTCAGTAATACTATATTCATATAATTAAATTAGTTGTCGTTGTAGTAGTAATGTTAATTTGTTGATAAGTCGTCAGAATGTCCGTCGTTACTATTGTTTTTAATCCGAGTCTATTTTTAAATTCTGGGGATAAGTTTGGGTATAATGGGACTATTTTTCGGGAATGGGTATTTTCAGGAAAGTTATAACCAGATTATCACCTCACTTCTTCCATCTTATTCACAACATCTTTAATCATCATTATTTTCTGGTTAAGATCGGGATTCTTACTTAAATTATTCTCGATTTTTTTATAAGCGTAGATGGCCGTGCTGTGGTCTCTTTTACCGACCCTTGAGGCGATAAAGGGGAAAGAAGCGTCAAGCATATCCCTTAGAAGGTAGATGGCGATTTGGCGGGGTTCAACCAATTCTTTATTCCTGGACCGGCCGGTCAGATCGTTTGGCATTATTTCAAAGAAATCGGAAACGGCCTTGATAATCTGGGTCGGATTAAGCCGATTGGCGGATCTTTGGGTGACGTCGGAAACGATTTTCTCTATTTCAATGATACCCAGGCTTTTTTCCCTCTCGAACCAATAAAAACAAATCTTGTTCAAAATACCCTCTATTTCCCTGATGTTTTTCTGGACTTTTTTGGCAATCAGGGAAACGGACTCGTCGTCCAAGGAAACGCCTTTTTCCTGGAGTTTAGAATTGATGATAGCCACCCTGGACTCGAAGTCCGGATAGGTGATGTCGACGATCATCCCGCCTTCAAAGCGGGAACGAAGGCGCTCTTCAAGGACCGGCAGGGCCTTCGGCGGCCGGTCGGAGGAAATAATGATTTGCTTGTTATTTTCATATAAGGCGTTAAAGGTGTGAAAAAACTCTTCTTCGGTTTTTTCTTTTCCCCCGATAAATTGGATATCGTCGATGATTAAAACATCAACATTCCGATAAGTGTTTTTAATGTCGTCGACCCGTCTGTTTCGGATGGCCGAAATCACTTCATTGGTGAATTTTTCCGAAGTGACATAACGGATTTTAATATTTCCCTTGTAAAGAGATTTGATTTCATTTCCCAGGCCCTGAATCAAATGGGTTTTACCCAGGCCGACGCCCCCGTAAATAAAGAGAGGATTGTATTTAGTGCCCACGCTTTTGATTACGGCCTTAGCGGCCGAATAAGCCAGCTCGTTGAACGAGCCGACGATGAAAGAATCGAGGGCGTAGCGGGTGTTTAGATTCGTTTCGGGATCGATTCTTGTTTCTTGGAGAAACAGCTGCCGGTCGTTCGGCTGGGGAATCTTTTTATCTTTGACTAACGGCTTGAACGAAAGAGAAGACGACTCGACGATATACTCAACGTGTTTTACGGCGTCGTTCAAATTTCTGATTGAACCGAGAATAATCTTGGTGTATTTGTGCTCGACCCATTCTCTGGTGAAGTGGTTGGGTAGGGAGACGAGGGCCGTTTCTCCTTTTATTTCTTTGAGTCGGCTGCTCTTGAGCCAGGTAAGAAAATTAGGACGGGAAATTTGAATTTCTAAGTCAGCTAAAATCGCTTTCCAGAATTCTTCAATTTCCATAGCTCTATCTTAAATCAAGACTCGGCCAAGTCAAACAAGGCAAAAGTAAAACAACCTGTGGATTAACTGTGGAAAAGTCTTTTTAGGGAGCCGGACTCGGCTGGTTGAGGTGACAAAACCGGCGAGGGGGGCTATAATCCCTGAAAGTCGGTTTATTATCAGTCGCTATGTCAATTACTTACAATCCGAAGAAGAAGAAAAGGGCGCGGACTCACGGCTTTTTGAAGAGAAAACAGTCGCCGGGCGGCCGAAAAACGGTTCAGAGGCGGCGGGTCAAAGGGCGGAAGAAGCTTACGGCTTAGAATGATTGCCCGCCGGAATCGGGTGAGGGTGCAATTCTTCCCTGAAAAGAGTCGCTTGATTTCGAACGACCCGTTTTTCAGCGTCCGATCGGCCCCCAATAACCTGTCCTTTAATCGCCTGGGAGCGGTGATCGGCAAGCGCGTTTTTGGTTCGGCGGTTAAAAGAAACGGCCTGAAACGAAAAATCTTTGGCGTCTTTGCTCTTAAGCCGGACTTCTTCAAAGAGGGTCGGGAAGGCCGGGATTTTGTTTTTTTCGCAAAACCCGGCGTCCGGAACCTAACCGGAGAAAAACTACTTGAACAAATAAACCAATATGTCCAACTTATTTAATCTCATTCTCTACCAGCCGCTCTTTAACGGCCTGATTATTCTCTATAATTCGATTGCCTTCCGCGACTTGGGGGCGGCCATAATCATTCTTACGATAATCATCCGTCTCATCCTCGCCCCGTTTTTTCACCGGTCGCTTAAGCAGCAGAAAGCTCTTCAGTCCCTGACTCCCCACATCAAGAAAATCCAGGAGGAACACAAGAATAATAAGGAAAAGCAGACCCAGGCGATGCTCGAACTTTATCGGGCCCACGGCGTAAACCCCCTGTCCTCGATTTATCTGCTTTTGATTCAATTCCCGATCCTTTACGCGCTCTACCGCGTTTTTTTAAACGGCTTAAATAATAAAGAATTCAGTCTTCTTTATTCCTTCGTGAGCCGGCCGACGGTTCTGGATCATTCTCTTTTCGGCTTGATGAATCTTCAGAGCCCCAGCGTGTTCATCGCGATTCTCGCCGCCGCGGCCCAGTACTTCCAGGGATTATTGGCCGTGCCCAAGGCGCATCCCGGCGAGAAGCTTGGCCAGGCCGAAATGATGGCTAAAAACATGGCCATCTTTATGGCCGGCTTTACTTTCATCATCCTCTTCCGTTTTCCCTCGGCCCTCGGCCTCTACTGGCTTACCACCGCCTTGTTTTCCCTGGCTCAGCAGATTATAGTAAACCGAGCTTCGGTTGCCGAAGTCAAAAATTGAAATGCAGGAAATAATCGAACAACTCATCGGATTGATGGGGTTTAAGGAGTTTAAGGTGGAGGCCAATCCGGAAGCTAATTTTTATTCGGTGCTCATAAGCGACGACGATTTAGGCAAGGATCAACTGCCGGGTTTTATCGCCGACTTGAACCGGGTGGCGAGATTGGCGGCCAAGCGATTGGATTTGGGTCCGATCGTGATCGATATCAATAATCACCGAAAGGAAAGAGAGGGGCTGATTATCGAGCTGGCCCGAGCGGCGGCGAAGAAGGTTGTCCAATCGAAAGAGTCGGTGACTTTGCCGGCTATGAATGCCTACGAGCGCCGGTTGGTTCACACGGAGCTGGGCACCCATCCGGACGTGAAGACCGAGAGCATAGGCGAGGACAAAGAACGGTGCGTGATCGTGAGGCTGGTGGAGTAAAGTCTTATTTATTCACTCCCGGTGGGGAGAGAAATATGAAGGTCGCCGCCACCGCCGGTTAGCCCATTATTCTCGCAGGCTTGGCTCTGTAAATTTACATTGCCATTCATTATGGCATAACACGAAGGCACGCTATAAGGGTTTCCTTGATAAGTGAGCTTAAGAGTGCAACCGCGATATTCATTATCGATAATAGTTAGGCCGCTATCTAAAGCGGCCTGAGCCGCTTTTTCTACATATTGACAATTATTATTACTAGTTAGGGCAATGTCGACGCAGGTGCCGACGTAATGACAACTGTGCTCGAAGTGCCCGCTTACTATTTGTCCCGATGCGTCACGGGTGGGCGGAAAGGTGGGAGTGGCGCCCGTAATTTCCCAATTAACACCTTGGCTATCAGTTACGGTCTTCATGGCCGCTAAGTCGGAATACACCTCTCCGTCGACTTGACAACCACCCGGTTGAGAGGCGCAGTACATTCCCGAGATGGTCGGCAGACCGTCCAGCGACTTACAGTTGAATTGACAGTGATTAACCAAACTCAAATCGGTGGTGGAGGACGGCGGAGACGTCTGAGTTGTTGTGGGTTGGCTTGGGGGTGGTTGAATTGGAACCTGAGGTGCGTTTAGCTTTGAGACGTTAAAATTAATTCTTAAAATCGCCGGGTTGATGATGTTTAGAAGTAAATAAGCACCGAAGAGAAGAGCGACACCGCCTATGGCGGCCGTAATCCACTCCTTGGCGTCTTTTTGAAGAGACTCGTTACCGGCCGAGACTGCGTAGAGCACACCCCCATACATAATAATCCCCACGGCGATGCCGCCGGCTATGCCTATTGCCCAATTAAAAATATTACCGAATCCGCCAGTAATGCCTATTGCTTGGCCGATTGAATTAATTATCTGATTCGTATCCATCTAGGTAGGATTATACCTTAAATTTTATGAGGTTTCACTTTCGGAATTAAGCGGCTAATTGATCCGAGTCTTCTTTTTTATCATTATCTATTCCCCCACCCTTCCTAGCCCTTAAGTCAATTACTGTCCCGTTATTTATCCTTTGGGCCTGATTTGTTATTGGCGGGTTTTTGGTGGCAACTTCTTCTGATGGGGCGCTGTCAGAGCCTTCATTTTCTCGATTTTTTTGTTCGTTTTCTTTTTCTTCTTCTCGTTCTTTTATCCTCTCCCACCCTTCTTCGATTGCCTTTTTGGTTTTTTCTTCAGCCGCTTCAGCTTCACTAATCCCAGTCTTCTCGGCCATGCCGGCTGCGGCCGATTCACCAGTCTCAAGCGTTGCTT
>DATKRQ010000038.1:0-11357 GCA_035532135.1 Candidatus Tyrphobacter sp. | reverse complement strand
TGCTTGATGAGTTCGAAAAAGCCCATCCCGACATCCTGAATCTCTTCCTTTCTGTCTTGGATGACGGCCGGCTGACCGATCGCCTGGGCCGGGTGGTTAATTTTGAGAACACGATTATCATCGCCACCTCGAACGCCCATTCGGATTTAATCAACGAGTCTTTGAATCAAGGTGAGACTATGGATGACATCGCGGGCTATCTGAAGAAAAGATTGACCGATGTTTTCAAGCCGGAGCTTTTGAACCGCTTCAGCGAAATCGTGATATTCAAATCCCTCACGCCTCTCGATTTAGAAGCCATCGTCAAGCTCCGGCTCGGAGATTTGGTTCAAAGGCTTAAGGAAAGCCAGAACGTCGAATTGAAGTTCGATTCCTCGGCTGTCTCGGCTTTAGTAAGGCTCGGTTACGATCCGGCTTTCGGGGCAAGGCCGTTAAGAGGCGTAATCTCGGAAAAGATCGAGGGGGAGCTGGCTACGAAAATCCTTAAGGAAGAGATTAGAAGGGGAGAGACGATTGATTTGAAATTTGAAAAAGAAGCTTTCGTTTTTACGGCCGAGTGAGATTATAATAAACTAATGCGCTTGAAACTGGACGTCAATATTAAGGTTAACCGGATCATAAAGCACATGGTCGTCTCCGACCTGCTTTTCACGGGCAGCTGGAGCTTTATCCAGCCGATTTTCGCCATTTTCGTGGTGAAGGACATAGCCGGGGCGACCATCATCACCGCCGGTATGGTCGCCGGCCTTTACTGGCTCGTCAAATCCTTTATCCAATTACCGGTCGCTAATTTCTTGGATCGGGACGAAAGCGAACGGGACGATTTTTACGCTTTGGTCGGCGCCATTTCTCTGGCCGCCATTTCGGCTTTCAGCTTCGTCTTGGTGGATAAAATCTGGGAGCTTCTTATGGTTCAGGTGATGTACGCTTTGGCGATGGGCGTTTATATCCCGGCCTGGAACGGGCTATTTTCTCATCACTTGGACAGCAAGCGATATTCTTTCGATTGGTCTCTTGATTCCACGGCTATTGGCTTTACCGCTTTCATCACCTCTCTTTCCGGCGGGATTTTAGCCGAATTATTCGGCTTCCGGTTCGTTTTCTTCCTGGTCGGCGTATTTTCGCTCGCGGGCGCCATGGTTCTTTATCTTGCCCCGACTATTTTCTTCCCCGGTCTTAAGGGAACTTCCAAGAGTTCTATGGAAGTTCCGCCGGCCGAGCATCCAGCCGAAGGCCCAGCCACTCATTAGTATTCTCAGATGACTAACGAGGAAATCGCCCGAATTCTCAAAGAAATAGCCGAGTATCTGGAGATAGCCGAAGAGCCCTTCAAGCCCCGGGCTTACGAGCGAGCCGCCCAAGGCGTCGATTCGCTCGAGGAAAGCGCCGCCGATCTCTATAAACAGGGCGGCCTTAAGGCCTTAATGGAGATCCCCGGAGTGGGTGCCTCAATCGCCGAGAAAATCGAGGAGCTTTTAAAAACTGGCCGGCTCAAGTATTACGAAAAACTAAAGAGCAAGCTGCCGGTGGACTTCAAAAGTTTCTCGGGCATCGAGGGCTTGGGCCCCAAATCCATTGCCAAGCTTTATAAGAAATTAAAGATAAAGAACGCGGCCGATCTTAAAAAAGCGGTCAAAGCCCATAAGATCAGAGGCCTGGAAGGCTTCGGTGAGAAGTCGGAGGAAAAAATTCTGGCCGGATTGGAGTTTCTGAAAATAACGAAAGGCCGTTTCCCTTTGGGTGAAGTTTGGCCGCTGGCGAAGGAGATAACCTCGAGGCTTGAAAAGCTAAACGGGGTGGAGCGGGCGATTACCGCCGGATCGCTTAGACGGCGGAAGGAAACTATCGGCGATATTGATATTCTCACGATTTCTAAAAAACCTAAGTCGGTTATGGATTATTTCGTTTCCATGCCGGAGGTGGCCAGGATAATCGTCCGCGGAGAAACCAAATCGTCTGTTAAGCTGAAGAATGGGTTAAATATCGATTTGCGGGTCGTGGGCGCCTCTTCCTATGGAGCGGCCCTGAATTATTTTACTGGCTCCAAATCGCATAACGTGGCCTTGAGGGAAATCGCTTTGAAGAAGGGCCGGAAGCTCAACGAGTACGGTCTTTTCGACCGGCGGGGAAAGCAGATCGCCGGTGAAACCGAAGAAAATCTGTACGCTAGATTGGGCTTGCGCTACATCGAGCCGGAGTTGAGGGAGGAAACGGGCGAGATTGAAGCTTCGAGAAAAAACAGCCTGCCCAAATTGATAGGCTACGGGGATCTGAGGGGCGATCTCCAGACTCAGACCGATTGGACGGACGGGGCGAATTCGATTGAAGAGATGGCCTTAGCCGCTCACAAATCCGGACTGGAATACATGGTCGTGACCGACCACACGAAGCGTCTGGCGATGGCTCACGGACTGGATGAAAAAAGGATCAGGGCTCAGGGCAAGGAAATTGACGAGGTTAATAAAAAACTTAAGAAAAAAGGGATCCGTTTTATTGTTCTTAGGGGTAGCGAGTGCGATATTTTGAAAGACGGCGCGCTCGATTTGCCGGACGAGGTTTTGGCCGAGCTCGACGTGGTGGGCGCTTCAATCCACTCCTTCTTCAATCTCCCGAAGAAGGAGCAAACCGAACGGATTATAAAAGCGATGCGCAATCCGAACGTGGATATTCTTTTCCATCCCACCGGCCGGATTCTGAACCGCCGGCCGGCTTACGACATTGATCTCGAGGCGATTATTAAAGTCGCCAAGGAGACGGGCACGATTCTCGAGATCGACGCCTTTCCCGACAGGCTGGACCTAAACGACGAGCGGATCAGGCTTTGCGTGGAATCCGGAGTAAGGCTCGCGATTGACAGCGACGCCCATGCCGTTTCTCATTTCGGCTACCTGGAATACGGCCTGGCTCAGGCCCGTCGCGGCTGGGCGGGGAAAAGTGATATAATCAACTCGTATCCTCTGGCTCAATGCCTGGATTTCTTGAAGAGCCGGAGGCGAAAGAAAAGATATGAATAAGAACAATAAGCCGGCTGTTCGGGAAACCTCGGCGGGGATCGTTGTCTTTCGTCGGGACAAAAAGGGGCCTAAATTCCTTCTCTTGTATCACGGGGGAGGTTATTGGAATTTCCCTAAGGGCCACATTGAAGGAACTCCGCGCCTTGAGGATATGAGGCCGGAGGTGGAAAAGAAGGAAACAAGTCTTGAGGCCGCTCTTCGCGAAACCAAGGAAGAGGCCGGCTTCGAAGTCAAAGAACTCAGGATTTTAAGGAATTTCCGGGGCTACGAAAGATTTACCTTCTTTAAAGGCAAGGCCAAGATTTTCAAATTAGTCGTCTTTTACCTTGCGGAAACCCAGAAAAGAGACGTGTTTATTTCCGAGATGCACGAGGGCTACGGCTGGTTTTATTACCGGGACGCGGTGCGGCTTGTAAAAAACCACCGCGATACGGCGGCGGTCTTAAAGAAGGCTCACGATTTTTTGCGGGTCAGACCCAAAGCGGCGGTTCCCAAGTTGCCGGTGGCGGGCAAATTGCCCCCCGACAAATCACTTGGACTTACTGGCTGATTTTTTGGCCGGAGCGGCCAACTTGAGAACGGCCTTGAAGGCTTCGGTTTCGTTTTGAGCGAGATCGGCCAAGATTTTTCGGTCGAGGAGAATCTGGCTTTTCTTCAGGCTGGCTATCAGGCTGCCGTAAGTTACGCCTTCCTGTCTCGCGGCCGCGTTTATTTTTACCTGCCAAAGGCGCCGATAATCTCTTTTCTTGCCCTTCCGGCCGCTGAAGGCGTGGGTGCCGGCGTGAAGCAAGGCTTCTTTGGCCGCTCGTTCTTTTGATTTCCGGCCCCATCGGAATCCTTTAGTCCGCTTTAGAAGTTTCTCCCTTTTCTTATGGGCGATTATTCCTCTTTTTACTCTGGTCATTGGTTTATGCTTTTGAGTTTTTCAAAACAGCCTCGGCCCATGATTTTTTCTCCCCGCCGGCGCCTGATCAGATCTCTTGGCTTCACGGCTCTGAAGTGGGTCAATCCTGGCGTCCGATGGAGGAGCTTTCCGGTTTTGGTGATTTTGATTCTTTTACTGAACGATTTTCTGGTTTTCATCATGGGTGTCGCTTTGATTAGAAGGCTCGCCGTCGTCGATTTTGACTTCCGATTTTTCGATTTGAATCAGGAAGCCCCGGCCGCCTAATTTGATGGGAGAATTGATTTTATAACTTTCGGGAATGATTTTCAGGAATTCTTCGAGTTTTCCTCTGGCCCAGTCCTTCAGGGCTTTTTCCCGGCCCCGGAGAGTAAGCTGAATTTCCACCCGATGGCCTTTCGCGAGAAATTCCCCTATTTTTTTCGATTTATTGAGCAGATCGTTCTTGGCCTCCTTTACGCTGATCTGGATTTGCTTTAAAGGCAGGGCTTTTTGAGACTTCTTCTGCTTCTTGAGCTCCAACTCCTTTTGATAACGGAATTTGTCGAAGCTGAAGATTTTGGCGACCGGCGGCTGGGATTGAGGCGCGATTAAGATTAAATCAAGACCCCTTTTCTTGGCTTCCTCAAGAGCTGAGGCGAGAGGAAGGACACCAAGATTACTTCCCGTCTCGTCAAGAACCCTTAACTCCGGCTCGGTTATTCGGCTGTTGATTTTGATTTCTTGGATAGGCCAATCTTAAACGAGATCGGCCGGAAAGGCAAGCCGGCCAGCCCGGAGCCGGAGGTTATCCACAAGCGGCCGGTTTTTTTGCATGGTATCATTGATTTTGATGAAGAAAGATTTAGTCATCGGGGCCGTGGTTATTATAATCATCGCGGCCGGACTCTTTTGGGCGGGGAAATATAAAAATAACTCTCGACCGGCGGCAACGAGCTCGAATCAGGCCGGCGTTTTGCCGCCCGCGCCCGTCACTTCGCCAAAACCGGCTTTGACTTCGCCGGCTCCAATGCCCACGGCTCAACCGAAACCGGCGGCCAATCTTCCGGCGCCCGCTCCCGGCGTCAGTAAGGGACAATGAGTCGTTCGATAAGCTCGCGATTTAAATCATGAAACCCAATTCGCGTCTGGCCTCTCTTCTTTTGAGGATCGGACTCGCAGCCGTTTTCCTCTACGCGGCCGGTTCGACTTATTTGAATCCCGACGCTTGGATCGGTTTCTTGCCCCAATTTCTCGTGAGGATCCTTCCGGAAAGAGTTCTGCTCCCAGGATTTTCTTTTTACCAAATAATTCTCTCGCTCTGGCTCCTCTGGGGCAGGGGGGTAAAATACTCGGCTACCCTTTCGGCCCTGACCCTGTTTTTGATAATCGTTTTGAATTTCGGCGCGCTTGATGTTGTTTTCCGGGATATCGCCATTCTCTTTGCTTCTCTCGCCCTGATATTCATATAGTCTTCTTAGAAGACGACGTGAATGTATCCCAGCAGGATTCCCAATCCGAAAAGTTCCACCAAAATTCCCAAGAAAATGAATTTATGGAAAGTCTCGTGCTCGAAAGAGGCGGCCATAATGGCGATGCCGAGCATGGACACGATAAGGCCGGAAAAAAATCTGAACATCGTTATTAGTTGTGGAAGCGGGGGGAATTGAACCCCCGTCCAAAGACGACTTTAAAAACATTCTACAAGCTTAGTTCCGAAAAATCGGAGCGATTTTCCCGCTTGATTTTATTCTTCGGCGCGCGGGAAAGCCGGAGAACGAGCCTTATTTTATAACACCGGCTGACTCCCCATAAGGCGTGAGGAGACCGATGCCGTTCGGCCAACCTACTTAAGCGTAGGCTAAAGCGGGAACGGACGCCAAATTTTCGTTGGCAGTTAAATTTTCCACCAGTTTAACGAGTTAGCGCTCGGCTTGCTTGTTTTAAAAGAACGAGTCTCTGTCGAGGCCTGACGCTCCCGGATTATTTTAGGCTCCTTCCGATTTCCCTTTCGACATCCCTTTTCTTGATTAATTCTCTCTTGTCCGTTTTTTTCCGGCTTCGGCCTAAAGCCAGTTCCAGTTTCACGAACCCGCGCTTAGTATAAACACGCAATGGTATTAATGTCAATCCTTTTTCCTGGCTTTTGCCCGAGAGCCGCTTGATTTCTTCCTTACTAAGCAGTAAGCGCCTCCCGCGTTTCGGGTCGTAACCGCTCGGCGTGTTCAACGGCTGGTAGGGCGGAATGTCGGCGTTAATGAGCTCGGCCTCATTGCCTCTGATAATAACGTAAGCGCCGGCCAGATTGATGTGACCAGTTTTAATCGCCTTGACCTCAAAGCCCAGGAGCTCAAGCCCGGCTTCATGCTTTTCGAGGATTTCGTAGTCGAAAAAGGCCCGTCTGTTTTTAGCCGCTTCCATACGTCTGATTATACAAGATGCTTCGGGAAGTGGTATGCTTTAAACATCAATCCGAAAGAAGTTATCCACTTTTTCTAAAAATTTGGGACGATCGGACAAGGAATTTTTAGAGGCTGTGGATAAGCGATTCGGGTATATTTTGAGGAATGGTTGAAAAATTAAGGAGGATAATTGAAGAAATTCTGGGCCGAGACGAAAAATTCGATCTGGAATCGGGGGAGTTTACCGAGCGGGGGCATTTTTCGACCAACGCCGCTTTTGTTCTAGCCAAAAAAAAAGGGATTTCGCCGCCCGAGGCGGCCGAGGAGCTGAGGCGGAGAATCGAGATCGCCGCCCCGGCCGGTTTTATTTCTCGGCTGAGAATCGCCGGACCCGGTTTCTTAAATTTTTGGCTGGCCCCGGCTGTTTTTCAGGCAGAAGCAAGGGAAATCGTAAGACTGGGGAAAAATTATGGACGGGTAAAAATAAAGGGCCTGGCCGGCCGAAAAATCCAGCTGGAATTTGTCTCGGCCAATCCCACCGGTCCTCTGACCCTGGCCAACGGCCGGGGCGGATTTTTGGGCGACGTTTTGGGGAACGTGCTCGAAGCGGCCGGAGCGAGGGTGGAGCGGGAGTATTACGTGAACGACACTGGCAATCAGATTCTTACCTTGGGCAAATCGATTCTGGCCGCTTTGGGAATTATCGAGCACGAAGAGACTTTTTATCAGGGCGATTACGTGAAAGACTGGGCGGAGAGGAATAAGCCGCTCGTGAAGAAAATGGCTTCATCGCCGGAGAAACTGGGTGAACGGGCGTCAGCCGATTTCTTAAAGGACATCAAGCTTGTTTTAAAATCGACCGGTGTGGTTTTCGATCGATACACTTCAGAGAAAAAACAAGTGGCGGCCAAAAAGCTTCCGGATCAAGCCATGACTTTGTTTAAAAAGAAAGGGCTGGTTTACGAATCGGAGGGGGCGGTCTGGCTCAAAACCACCGCTTTGGGCGATGACAAAGATCGGGTGCTTGTTACCAAGGACGGTCACCCGACTTATTTTCTGGATGACGCCGGCCATTATTTAGAAACCAAGAAGCGGGGTTTTGCGAAGAAAATTAACATCCTGGGGCCGGATCATTACGGCTATGTGAGTCGGATACAAGCAGCCGCTTCGATTATTGGTCTCAAGGAATCCGAGGTAATCGTGACTCAGGCGGTTCGGGTGATGGAAGACGGCGTCGAGACCAAAATGTCCAAGCGAAGGGGCCGATTCATAACTTTCGACGAGCTCGTTGAAGAGGTGGGGCCGGATGTGATTAGATTTTTCTTCTTGACGGTTTCGCCCGATACTCATTTAATTTTCGATTTGGAACTGGCCAAGAAAAAAGCGAATGACAACCCGGTCTATTACACCCAATACGCTTACGTGAGGGCC
Source organism: Candidatus Tyrphobacter sp. (assembly GCA_035532135.1). Classification (GTDB taxonomy): domain Bacteria; phylum Patescibacteriota; class Minisyncoccia; order UBA6257; family Colwellbacteraceae; genus DATKRQ01. The sequence continues at coordinate 3,627 of DATKRQ010000038.1, read as the reverse complement.
AGGAGCGTCTGGGAGAAAGCCAAAAAAGAAAGAATGAAATTAAAAAATCTGAAAGGCGACGCCTTGAAAAAAACGCTTTCCTCTCTGGAAAGCCCGGCCGATCGAAAGCTTATTTTGTACCTAAGCCGGTTTCCCGAACTCGTGGCTTTGACGGCCAAGGATTACGGCGTCCATCGCTTCAGCCGCTACGCCGAGGAGCTGGCTCGGGCCTTCCATAACTTTTACGAGCGGGAACGGGTTCTGGGCGAACCAGAGGAGACGCTCTTCGCGAGACTCTACCTCGTCCAGGCGGCTTTGGTCGTTTTTAAAAACCTTTTCGACCTCTTGGGCCTCTCGGCGCCCGAAAAGATGTGATTTTGGAGTCTCCTTGTTTCTCCGCCGGCCATTCGCTAAGATAGGTTTATGCTCGAGAATCTTCAAAGGCTCTCCTTGCCCGAAATCGAGGAGAAGGTGTTGGCCTTCTGGGAAGAAAAAGGAATATTCAAGAAAGTTCTGAAAAGCCGGCGGAAGGGAAGGCAATTTACTTTCTATGAGGGGCCGCCTTACGCGAACGGCCATCCGGGTCTTCATCATGCCCTGGCCCGTATCTTTAAAGATATCGTGCTCCGATATAAGACGATGGAGGGATTCTATGTACCGCGCCAGGGCGGCTGGGACACTCATGGCTTACCCATTGAGTTAGCCACCGAGAAAGAATTAGGTATTAAGACCAAGGATGAGATCGAGCGGTACGGCGTGGCTAAGTTCAATGCCAAAGCTAAGGAGATAGTCACCCGCTATAGGGGCGAATTCGAAGATTTCACGAAAAGGATCGGCTACTGGCTCGATCTTGAGAACGCCTATTTCACTTATAAAAGTTCCTATATCGAAAGCCTCTGGTGGGTTTTTAAAACCATAAGCGACCGGGGCTATCTCAAGGAATCAAAAAAGGTGGTGCCCTACTGCCCCCGCTGCGGCACGCCTCTTTCAAGCCATGAGCTGGGCCAGCCGGATGTTTATCGCTTGACCAAAGACCGGTCGGTTTACGTGAAATTCAAGCTATTGCCTGGCCAGAAAATCGGGAAAGATTTTGTGACTGACGATAAGACTTACATTCTTTCCTGGACCACGACTCCCTGGACTCTGCCGGGAAACGTCGCTTTGGCGGTGGGCGAAAAAATCGATTACGAAATCGATAAGGCGGTCGGCGGTGAACACTTCATTTTAGCCAGTCTGTTGAAGACTAAGGTTTTTTCCTCGGTTGAGTCGGAAGACTTCAAAGAAAAAATCGCAGTGGTAAGGGGTAGGGACTTGATTGGTCTCAAGTACGAACCGCTTTTTGATATTCCGGCTTTAAAAAGCGACAAATCTTATAAAGTCTACGCTGCCGATTTCGTGACGACCGACGAAGGCACGGGTGTGGTCCACACGGCGGTGATGTACGGCGAGGACGACTATAAACTCGGAGTAAAAATCGGCCTGCCGGAGCACCACACCGTAACCGACACAGCCCTTTTTACCCAAGACGTAAAAGGCTTGGCCGGTTTGTCGATCAAGGACAAGGAAACGGAAGAAAAGATATTCGACTATCTCAAATCCAAAAATTTTCTTTTTAAGACCGAATTATATGAGCATGAGTATCCGTTCTGTTGGCGTTGTTCGACGCCCCTGATCTACTTTGCCCGGACGGGCTGGTTCTTTGAGGTTTCGAGATTGAGGGAAAAGCTCGTTTCGGCTAACGAAACCATCAATTGGATTCCAGCCTATCTCAAGGAGGGCCGTTTCGGCGAGTGGATTAAGGAAGCCAAGGATTGGTCGATTTCCCGGGAGCGCTACTGGGGCACGCCTTTGCCTATTTGGCGGTGTCCGAACGGGCACCTGAAAGTGATCGGCAGCCTGAAGGATCTTGGGGGAGACTCTTTCTACAAAAACAACTTTTTTCTTCTGCGCCACGGCGAAGCGGAACACAATTTAAAAGACGTCATCGCCGCCGGCCCCGAGACGGGCAAACGCGTTTCCCGGCTCACGCCCAAAGGAATCAAGCAGGCCGAAAAGGCGGCCCGAGATTTGGCGGCCAAGAAAATCGAGGTTGTCTTCTCCTCGCCCTACCGGCGGACGATGGAAACAGCCGAAATTTTAGCCGGGCAAACCGGAGCGGAAATTCATAAAGACGAAAGACTCGGGGAAATAAACGCGGGCGTTTACAACTGGCGGCCGGTGGCGGAATTCAAGGCGTTCCACGCCGAGCCGATGTCGGAGTTTACCAAACGGGCCGAGGGAGGGGAAAACTTAGACGACGTGCGCGAGCGGATGGTTGATTTCATTTCGGAAATCAACAAGCGATTCCGGGGAAAGAATATTTTAATTGTGAGCCACGGCGATCCCTTGTGGATGCTCGAGGCTGTGATGCGCCACGTCTCGGACGAGGAAGCGATGAAACTCGATTATCCGGACGTAGGCGCCTGGAAAAAAATAAAATTGGATAATCTTCCCATGGGCGCAAGGGGCGAGATCGACCCGCACCGGCCTTACGTCGACGAAGTTTTTCTGAAATGCGGAACCTGCGGCGGAGAAATGAAGAGGGTGCCCGACGTGGCCGATGTCTGGTTCGATTCCGGGGCGATGCCCTTCGCTTCTATCCACTATCCTTTTGAAAATAAAAGCTATTTGGAGAAGAGCGGCTATCCGGCCGACTTCATTTCCGAGGGTATTGATCAGACGAGGGGCTGGTTTTACACCCTGCTTGCCGTCTCGGTCCTTTTAGGTCGGAAGGCGCCCTACCGGAACGTGATTTCTTTGGGTCTCATTCACGACAAATATGGCCGGAAGATGTCCAAGTCCAAGGGGAACGTCCTGGATCCCCAGGAACTCATCAAAAAATACGGCATCGACGTCATCCGCTGGTATTTCTACACCGTCAAAGCCCCGGCCGAGCCAAAGAATTTCGACGAGGAAGATCTAGGCCGCGTCCTCCGCCGTTTCTTCCTTACTTTTTATAACTGTTTCGTTTTCTATCGGATGATCGATTTTAAGCCCGGGAAGAAACCCCGCGTCTTTCACGCCCTTGATCGGTGGATCATCGCGAGGCTGAACGAGACCATTGCCCTGACGACCGGTCTCCTCCAAAAATATGAAATTGGCCCGGCGGCCCGGGAAATCGAGAGCCTAATCGACGATCTCTCCCGTTGGTACATTCGTCGGAGCCGAGACCGGTCGGAAATCAAGCCGACGCTCGAATTGGTTTTAAGGGAAGCAAGCAAACTTGCGGCGCCTTTCGCCCCCTTCTGGAGCGAAGCTCTCTATCGTTCTTTGCCTAAGAACGAATTTGTTTCGGTTCATGAGGAAAACTGGCCCAAGGCCGACAAGAAATTGATTGATAAGAATCTCCTTTCGGCGATGGCCGAAGTAAGGCGGCTGGCCGCTCTGGCTTTGGCTTTGCGGAACGAGGCGGGGATAAAGGTGCGGCAACCCTTGGCCGCCCTGAAGCTTAAAACCGCGAGCCGTTTCCTGAAGGACGAAGAACTCGCCGAGATTTTAAAAGAAGAGGTAAACGTCAAGGAAATAGTTTTCGATAAGGATTTAAAGGAAGAGGCGATGCTCGATCTTAAAATCACTCCGGCCTTGAAGGAAGAAGGGATTTTCAGGGAG
>DATKRQ010000037.1:0-4098 GCA_035532135.1 Candidatus Tyrphobacter sp. | reverse complement strand
CGTGATTGGCGATGGCCGAGATGGCTTCGACCATTCTCACGGGCGTGACGGAGACTCCTTGGCCGAAACTGGCGGTCGCGTAATTGACGTCGCGGCTGTTTGGGCCGACGAGGCCGGCCAAACTACCCACCACTTCTCCGGGCAGGCCGATATCCGTTTTTTGATTGAAGCCGAATTTTTTAAGGTAACTAAGAAAAGCCGGATTACCCAGTTGTCTTTCCACGAAAGCAGCGCCGATATTCAAGGAGTCGGCGATGACCGTCGTCATGTCGGTTATCCCGTGGGCCTTTTGGTCCCAATCCATAATCGTTTGGCCGTCGACCACCAATTTTCCGGTGTCGTTATAAGTTGTTTCGGGCGTAACGCTTCCGGCATCGAGTCCGGAAGCCATAGTGACGGCCTTCATGACCGAGCCAGGCTCATAGACGTCCTGGACGGCCGGATTCAAAAAGTTTCCGATTGGGTAGGCCCCGTAATTGTTCGGATCGAATGACGGATTGCTTGCCATCGCGAGGATTTTTCCCGTCTTGGGGTCCTCGACGACGATTGTCCCGCCTGTGGCGTTGTATTTAGTAACCAAGCCGGTCAGGAGGCTTTCCGCCTCGGCCTGGATGTTGCTGTCGATCGTAAGATAAACGTTTTGGCCAGCGTTAAGTTTTTGGTTATCGGAAAGCTCCAAACCATACTCTCCCTGAGTCGGATCGGAGGCTTCCGTGTAACCCAAAAGCTGGCTGGCTGTTTGACCCAAAGGATAAGAGCGACCCGGCACTTCCTTAACGGCCAGGCCCGCGATTTTCGCCGAATCGATTTCAGCCACTTCGCTCGCCGTCGCCTTGGGAACTATGGGCGCATAAAGACTCGCTTTGTTGCCAAGCGATTTGGCAAGCGATGCCTTGCTTAGTCCGCTTACTTTTTGCAATTCACTGACGGCCTGGGCTTCGTTCTTTACTTCCTTAGGAACGGCGTAAATTACCGATTCATTGACCGTGATGGCTACCGGCACCGGATCGCCGCTTTGGGTGGTGAAATAAATGCTTCCTCTCGTCGAATTTGAAGCATCGGTCCAGGAAGCAATCGAGTCGGCTTTGGCCTGATAGTAGCTCCCTTTCTGAAGCTGGAGATTATAAAGGTGAAATATTAGAAGCGAATAGAGAAGGCTGAAAACGCCGATTAATATCGAGATACGAATGCCCATTGTGGATTTCCTTCTTTAATTAAGCCGTCCTTTCCGGCCAGGGCGGTCAAAACCTGAGGATTGGTTTCCTGATAAAATTTATCCCTGAGCTCGGCGTTGGTCTGCCGCAAATTCATTAAATTGCCGTCCAAGCCGGCGATATCCTGTTTTAAAATAACTGTTTTGGAGTAAATAGCAATATTCAAAAAGGCCGCCAGGGTTAAAAGCGAACCCATTAAAACCACCAGCGCGGTGAGTCCCCTGTCTTTGTTCGGCTGAATGACTGTCATTTGATTTTTTTATTTTTCGACCTTTGTTTTTTTAATTAGGATTTATCGGTTCGGAGCCTTACGGCCCTCAATTTGGCCGATCGGCTGCGCGGATTTTCGAGGATTTCCCGGGGCTCGGGCCGAATCGGTTTTTTGGTGAGAATTACGAACCCCCCTTCTTTCTCTCCCTCCCGAAAATAGTTTTTTACCAGCCTGTCCTCCAGGGAATGAAAGGAAATGATCGCCGCCCGGCCGCCCGGCCTGACCACCGAAGTCAGATTCTTGAGGATGGCTTCCAGATTTTCCAGCTCCCGATTGACATAAATCCTCAGAGCCTGGAAAACGCGTCTTAAGGAACCGGTTTGGCCGTAACGGCCGCCGGGTAGGGCCCTTCTTATGATTTCGGCCAATTCTCTCGTCCGCTCGATTTTTTTCTTCCGCCTGGCTTCCCCGACCGCTCTGGCAATCCTTTTCGAAAAGCGCTCTTCCCCATAGCGCGAAAAAATATCCTCGAGTTCCTTTTCCGAAAGCCCGTTCAGGATATCGGCGGCCGACGGCCCGGATTCTCGGTCATACCTCATGTCAAGCGGTTCGTCTTTTTGAAAAGTGAATCCCCGGCCCGATTCCAGCTGGCCGGAGCAAAACCCCAGGTCCAGGAGCAATCCGTCCGCCGGAGGCAACTTCTTCCTTTTCAAGATCAGGGGCAGATCGGCATAGTTTCCCTTCACAAACAAAACATTCGGAGCTTTTATGTTTCTCTTCGCTTGGGCAAGAGAGCTTTCGTCCCAATCAAGACCCAAGAGCTTTCCCCGCGATCCGATTTTCGAAAGAATCGCTTTCGCCTGCCCGCCTTCGCCCAGCGTGCCGTCGATGAAAAACCCTCCCGGCCGGGGATCAAGCGTTTCCGATATTTCCTTTAAAAGAACAGGAATGTGCATTGGGCCTCAGATCCCAAGCTCGCCCAGCTTCTCGGCGATCTCCTCCCCCTCGCTTTCGGTGCGTTCCTTGTATTCCATCCAGGATTTCTCATCCCAAATTTCCACTCGGTTATAAACGCCGGTGATCTTGGCGTTCTTCTCGAGGCTCGCGTATTTCCGTAAATAATCGGGGACGAGAATCCGGCCCTGGTTGTCGGTATCCGCGTCCGAGGCGCCCGAAAGCATCAGCCGGACGAAAGCCCTGGAATTGGCCTGAGCCAAGGGCAAAGCAATCAGCTTCTCTGCTAGAGTTTCCCAGTCCTTATGAGTGAAAAGAAAAAGACAATGATCCAAGCCCCGGGTAATAATGGCTCCGCCCGAGAGCTGATCTCGGAACTTGGCCGGCACGGCCAATCTTCCTTTAGTGTCCAGACTGTGACTGAATTCGCCGATAAACATTGTTTTTCCTTGTTTTGTTGGCTTTGGCCTTGAGTTATCCCCAGAGATTGTCGAAATTGGGCTAGTTATCCACACCTTCCTCCACTATTCCCCACTTGAGATTAAGTTTAATCCACTTCGACCCAATGTCAAAAAGGCACCCCAAAAAGGCGCCTTGAATTTAAAAACCCTTTATTTAAAAGGGTTTTTAATAGAAAGACGTTTAAGTTATCAACAGGTTATTAGAAAAATAGCCGTTGGTCTATTAAAAGTAATTTTAAATAGATCACTCTTACAGCCACTGTATAACCCCACCGTGATGCGAGCAGGTGCCCGATCGGTGTTGACTAAAGCTATATGTTCCATCCCGACATTGGGCGGTCGCGTTAACCGGCACCGTATTTGAATACGCTGGCGAGTGCACCACGTTACCGGATGAATTCGTGTAATAATTGCTATTCGATAGACTGTTCTGCGTCTCGAGCGGTTGCGGCTGTTGGTGGTAATTCTCAGTCGGCGGTATAGAGGGAAGGTTTTCCCTGTTTAGGAAAACCTGAACAGGGCTACTAATTGACCGTGAGCTGGTGGCTGTTAGATTCTCGTCTGTGCGACTTGAATTATCTATTAGTCCTTGAGTTGCTGTTTGATTAGTTTGCTGGGTAGCTATTTGTTGTTCAAGTTGCTGAATTTCAGAAGTAATTAAGCTTATTAATTCTTTAAGTATTGATTGATATTTAGCCTGGGTCTGATTAGAAACAGAAGCAAAACTCGTCCGAGTGCAAATTAAAACGATGGCTATGATCAGAACAGATATTATTCTCTTCTTAAGCATCTAGTTATGTGAAAATATCACGCTAATTATTAAAATCCCGATTAAGACCGTAGGTATTAAAAATATCAAAGCCATCCGTCTTTTATGATCCCACCATTTCTGGACGGCTGGAATTGCCATCCAGTATCCGAGTACGCCTATGGCCATAATAGCGAAACCAAATTTACCCCAGAAACCTATGATAAAGATTTTCTTTCCGGCGACTCCTTGGGCAAACCCCTCAACCACACTATCGCCGAACCAAATTATAAAACCAACGAATAAAAGAGCTAGGCCGGTAAGAACGTTCCTGGTAGACCAACCGACGTGTCTTTTAACAACTATAGTTTCCTTACTATTTAATAGTGTTGTTTTGGGCATAAACTTTATAAAAGATTTTCTACCTTATCAAAATCTACCGCGTTATTTTCACCACCGAAGCTTGAAAACCTAAGCCTAACGATGACTGTTTTTATCTGCTTCATATTC
>DATKRQ010000036.1:0-2292 GCA_035532135.1 Candidatus Tyrphobacter sp. | reverse complement strand
AGTTTTCCGCAGGTAAAGATGTCCGCGGCCGCGTAACCGTGCTCCGGCCAGGTGTGAATCGAGATGTGAGACTCGGCTAAAAGGACGTAGCCCGTCACTCCCTGAGGCGAAAATTTATGAAAATTGGAACCCAAGACGATGGCGCCGGCCGCTTTGGCCGCATCAACCAAGGCCCCTTTAATGAACTCGAGATCGTCCAGATTTTCGGACTTAAAAAAATCGGCGATGATGTGCCGACCCAAGGGGGAGTGGTCTTCGGAAATAATTTTTTCCATCGGCTTTAAAAAACAGGAGTATTATAGAAATTTTTCCGGAATAGTCAACGGTCTTTCAAGAAATATCATTTCTCGAGTTTTCACGCCGTCTGTCGCACCAGAACCGGAATCGACTTAAGGGTGATTTATCCCCACCTTCTTTCTACCGCCTTCTTCGCCGCCTTTTTGATATCCTTTACTCCCATGCCATATTTCTCGATGAGTTCCTTGGGGTTGCCGGATTCGCCGAAAACGTTTTGCATACCCACGAATTCCATTGGCGCCGGGAAATGCTTAGCCAAGGTCTCGGCCACCGCCCCGCCCAGGCCGCCCACAACCTGGTGCTCCTCGACCGTCACGACGGCACCGCATTTTTTGGCCAGGGAAATAATTTTTTTCTCGTCGAGCGGCTTTATGGTGTGGCTGTTTAAGACGATCGCGCCTATTTTTTCTTTTTCTAATTCCCGGGCGGCCAGGAGCGCGTTGTAGACCAACGGGCCGCAGGCGACAATCAAAACTTTGGGTTTCGCCGTTTCATAGAAAACTTCCGCCTTGCCGACGACGAAAGGCGTTTCCGCGGTCGTGATAACCGCGCTCTTTTCCCGGGCGAAGCGGAGATAGACGGGTCCCCAAATTTTGGCCGCCGCCTGAGTCGCTTTTTTAGCCTCGACGGCATCGCAGGGCACAATGACCTTCATATTGGCCATAAGCCTCATGGTCGCGATGTCCTCAATCGCCTGATGGGTCGCGCCGTCGGGACCGGTCGAAACGCCGGCGTGATGGCCCGCGATTTTTACGTTTGAATCATTGTAAGAAATAGTGGTCCTGATTTGCTCCCAGTTGCGGCCGGGAGAAAAAGTGGCGTAAGAAGAAATGAAGGGGATTTTTCCCGAAACGCCCAGTCCGGCCGCGATTGTAGCCATATTCTGCTCGGCCACCCCGACTTCGAAAGACCTTTCGGGGAATTTCTTGGCGAAAGCCTCGACCCGAGTCGACTCGGTAAGGTCGGCGCAGAGGACGACGACGTTCGGATTTTCTTCGCCGGCCGAGACGAGCCCCTCGCCGTAGCCGTCGCGGGTCGGCCGCTCTTCAATGTCAGCGTCATAAATATTTTTTGAAAGGAAGGCTGGTTTAACGATCATTGATAATTTTAATTTTGAGATTTGAGATTTGAAGTTTTAACTTGGGTTTTATTCATGCTCCGATTTTATCTTTCCTCCCAAGGTTCTTAATTCCCTTAAGGCAATCCTGGCCTCCTCTTTGGTCGGCGGCTTGCCGTGCCAGAGATAATTTCTTTCCATAAAGTCCACTCCCTTGCCGGGTATGGTGTGGGCGATAATCGCCGTCGGCTTCTCATAAATCGCCTGAGCTTCGTTTACGGCGTCCACGATCTGCTCGAAATTATGGCCGTCGATTTCCAAAACGTGCCAGCCGAAAGATTCGTATTTCTGTTTGAAGGGCTCCAGGGGCATTATATCCTCCGTAAAGCCGTCAATTTGAATGTTATTGCGGTCGATGATTGTGGTAAGGTTGTTGAGCTTGTTCTTGCCGGCGAACATTATGCCCTCCCAGGTGTTTCCCTCTTCGTGCTCGCCGTCCGAGAGAATGGTGTAAACGCGGTATTTCTTTTTATCTAACTTGGCCGCTAAAGCCATGCCGATCGACTGGGAAAGGCCGGAGCCCAAGGGGCCAGAGGTGGTTTCGAGTCCCGGCAAAGACGACCGGTGGGGATGGCCCTGGAGACGGGAATTTATTTTCCGCAGAGTCTTCAGCTCGCCCAGGGGAAAATAGCCGGCGTAAGCCATCGCGACGTACAGAACCGGACAAACGTGGCCATTCGAGACGATCAGCCGATCGCGTTCCGGCCAGGCGGGATTTTTGGGATCGTGGCGCAGGATATGAAAGTATAAGGCGGTAAAGATGTCGGTGAGACCCAAAGGCCCCGCCGAATGACCGGACTTGGCCTCTTCAAGCGTTTTAATAATGGTTTTCCTAATGGCGTTCGCTTTTTCCTCCAGCCGCTTTATTTCTTTGTCGC
>DATKRQ010000035.1:0-7117 GCA_035532135.1 Candidatus Tyrphobacter sp. | reverse complement strand
CGATTTTTCGGTCTTTTTTCCGGAGTCGCTTGACATAACTTTGTTAAACTAACAAAAAAGTGATATAAAAACAAGCGAATGGAGACGTGGCTGAGCGGCCGAAAGCAACGCACTGCTAATGCGTTAGGGGGTAAAACCCCTCGAAGGTTCGAATCCTTCCGTCTCCGCCAAGAAAATCGTTCGTCGTTTTCAGAAAGTAAATTCCATTCGTTCGTGTAGGAAAAATCGAGCCGCCGCGCGGCGAGCCGGAAGTTCGAACCAATCTTTTCGAGAAATTCCCGCGCATTTTGGTTATCATCGCTTTTTGCCAAAGTGGAGGCCGATTCCGCTTCTTTTATGAACGCTATGGCAGGTTCGAACCATGAGACGCCTTTCCGCTCAAAAGCCGTGATCTTGTCCTTGATAAGCTGTTTCGCTGATACAATTTCGGACTTGCTCACTTGGTATTCTGCGAGCGCAATTGCGCCCGCAAGGTAGCCGTCCATCAGACGGGATAGCTTCGTATCAAGGACTACCATTTTATCCCGTAGCTTTTGAGCAAAGGCGTCCGCAGATTGGGCGTTCGTGGCTCGTTCGTTTTCAAGTTCGGCAACCATCGTTGCCGCCCAATCTGAGGGCAAAGAAACTTTTTGTATCTCTCGCTGGGTCGGTACCCCATAAATTGGAACAAAGGTCGGAACCAATTTATGATGGGCCAATGTCAAAGAAAACGTATCGTATCGCTGAGGAGGTCAGAGTCCAAATTCTAAGGCGGATCAAAGACGACGGGGTTTCCGTCTCCCAAGCCGCGAAGGACGCGGGCGTGAGTGAAAGAACGGTCTATGATTGGCTCGGCAAAGGAGCCGAGGGCGCTCCGTCTTGGGCAGAGTTCATGAAGTTGAAGCGCGAGAACAGGGCTCTGCTTGAGCTGGTGGGCGAGATAACCCTGAAACTCTCGGAATCCCAAAAAAAGAATTGATGCGGCGAGCGGAGAGCCGGTACGCGATCGCCAAAGCGATGGGCGTTCCGACTTCCTCGCTTTACTATCGAAAGAAGCTGCCGGAGAAGGATCGGGAATTGAAGATTCGGATCGAGGAAGCCTTGCGCTACCACCCCGCTTACGGGCACCGGAGACTGGCCATCCATTTGGGCGCGAACAAGAAGCGGGTGCTCCGGGTGATGAAGCTCTTCCTGATCAAGCCTTATCGCCGGCGAGGCAGAAAGTTCGGTAAACACGACGCGATATCGGTGGGTGGCTATCCGAATCTCGTAAAAGGAGTCTTACCCTCTCACGAGAGCCATATCTGGGCGGCGGACTTCACCTACCTCCCACTCAAGAAGAGATTCGTCTATCTCTCGACCGTGATGGATGTCTTCACTCGGGAGATCGTCGGCTGGACCATGATGGCGAACCGAGGGGCGGCTCTTGTCCTCCAAGCCTTCTTTAACGCTATTCAAGGCCATGGGCGCCCCCAGATCTTTCACTCGGACAACGGGCGGGAATACGGAGCAAAAGTGGTGGTGCGGGCGCTTGCCAATGTCGGCGTCGCAATCTCGCGGACCGCTCCGGCGTCACCTTGGGAGAACGGGTACCAGGAGTCGTTCTTCTCCCAGTTCAAGATTGATCTTGGCGATCCGGAACGTTTCTCCTCGCTGGGAGAGCTTGTCTATGCCGTAGCGACAACCGTTTGGGAGTACAACCATACGAGAATCCACCTGGCGCTCAAGATGCCTCCGAAACAGTTCGCTTTATCATACGGAAATTTGACCGAAAACTCTTCCAAAGAAAGGGGTGCTTGACAGAAGGATTCGGTGTTCATCGAGTATGAATTATACCACTCTGGCTAAAGAGAGATTAAGTCTGCTTGAGGAGATCGCTCTCGAATTGAATTATACCGTCGAGCGTCGGGGAATACTCTGATGCGTCGGGGAAGTCAAGATTGGAAATTTTAAGGTAAACCGCTTGGATAAGACGGCTTAGGCGGTCAATGAATTCCGGCGTCATTTGAAGCGTCAGTTCGAAATTATTCTGGTCGGTCGCCTCAATAAAATCTAAAACACCTTTTCTGACTTCAAATTTTTCACCGAATTCCCGAGAGTTTTCGATGAGGAGTTTATAAAATCCAAGCTGGTTTTTGTATTTATGCAGTTTTGCTTTTTCGTAAGCGTCCCGCCCGAGCCAATCTTTGGGGGGCTTGCCGGTTTTGAAGTCATAAACAACCATTTCCGAGCCGTCCTTGACCAGCTTATCGATTTCTCCGGTGAGCGGCGCATTACCCACCATTGCCCCCTGGCTTTCGAATTTTACGGTGATGATATGAGCGGGATCGAATTGTTTTTTTCGGCTCTCGAAATAGTCGGCAAGGACGCCTAATCCCTTATTAAGGCGATCATTAAAGTCTTTTTCACCCAGTCGGCCGACCTTAAGCGTCGATTCAAACCAGTGATTTATCTGATCTGTCGTAGGCAGACGGTTTTCTCTTTTAAGAAAAACATAGCTTAATTCGATTGCCTTATGAATGGCGGTGCCGAAAACGGCGGCTGGCGATTTAGCTTGGGGAAAAAGGAGAAGGTTTCTTTCCAAAAAAGACCGGGGTCCGCCCTGAGTGACGTCGAGAAAATTATTTAAGTGGGTGACGCTTAATTTGTATCGGCTCAGGGTTTCCCTGAGCATCGCCTTCTCGTCATTTGAAAACGGCGACCGGTTGAAATTGAAAACGGCGGTTTCGGCCGACTGCCTGATTTCTTCGTCGCTTAGTTTGTCGCTCCCCGAATCGGTTACCGGAAGCGCCTCGGCCAAGAATCCGAGTCTCGTGGTGCTCCGACCCCGCGCATCCGTCTCGTGCGAGGTGAAGTAAATATCACTTTTAGCCCGGGTAACAGCGACATAGAAAAGGCGCAGCTCGTCGTCCCGATTGTCGCCGGCCGGGGTGATTGGCAGATTTTGGGGGAAGGGAAGCATGGAGCCGCGCGGTCGCTTGGCCCAAACATCTTCTTTACAACCCATGACAAAGACCGTTTCAAATTGCTGACCCTTGGCTTTATGGGCAGTCATTAAATTAACCGCCGATTCAGCACCGGCAAAAACGCTTTGGTCCATGATGGGTAAGCCATTTTTTTCATGAAAATCCACGAAAGCCACGAAATCGGCAAGCTTTACTAGTTCGCCGTGACGATGTTCGCGGAGGCTTTGATAGAGCGTTTTAAGAGCCGATAGAAAGTAAAGATAGCTCATCGGATCTCTCGTTAATTCGTCGGAACTGAAAAAATAATTTTTGAAGGGGCTGGGAAACTTGTCGGGCTCCGGCCGCCTGCCCCGAGTGGACGGTTCGCTTGATTCTTCGTCATCGACAAGGGAAATTTCCGAACCAATGAGCTCGTCTAAGATTTTTTCGGCCGGCGCATAAGCCGCCTCAACGCCGAGCCCGATAAAAAAATCGGCCAAGTTCGATAATTTTTGATCGCCGCTTTTTTTCATCGCCTCAAGCCAGGTGATATTTTCCCGTCTGGCTCTTAGGGCGACGGCCCAGATCTTTTGACGATCGAGCGACCAGAAGGGGAAGCTTAAGATTTCCGGCAAAAGCTCATCGGCGGTGCCCACTTCTTTGTTTAAGATCGAGATCAAAAACCTCGAAAGAGCGATCAGATATCTTACCGGTTCTTCAAACAAGACGTTTCTTTGGCGCTCATAGGCAATGGAAATTTTCTGGGCATCGAGAAAAGGAACGATTTTCTGGAGCAGGCTATGCTCGCGGGAAATAACCGCGATTCCCTTTGGTTCTTTGCCGGCTTCAATGAGTCTCTTTATCTCTTTGGCGATCCAAGCGTATTCGCGCTCCTCATTCACGAATTCTCGGCTTATGATTTCGCCCGAAACGATAGCCGGATTTGCCGCGACAAGCTCTTTGTCGACGTCTTTTATCTTGAGTTGCCGGTCGACCTGATCGCGGATTTTCTTCGCAAGATCCAGTATTTCCTGAGTCGAGCGGTAATTGTCGGTTAAAACGACGACCTTCGGGTGATATTTTTTTTCAAAATGGCTGAAATTAGAAGCGCCTTCCGCGCCCTGAAATTTGAAGATGGCCTGATCGTCGTCTCCCACCGCCATCAAGTTTGGTTTTTGGTCGACGTCCGAGCCGGCAATCGCTTCGATAAATCTCATCTGAGCGTCATTTGTGTCCTGAAATTCGTCGATTAGGATGAATTGATATTGCTCTTGGAGCTCATACCGCAAAGCATCCACCCGCTCGATGGTTTTAAGAGTGTCGAGGAGCATATCGTCGAAGTCGTAGTAGCCGTTATCCGCGAGCGCCGTTTGATATTCGCCATAGATTCGGGCAAGCGATCGCAGGCGGTCGAGATTCAAAAGATCGCGGAAAGTCCGTTCGCCATCGTCGTTTTTCATAAGCCACCTTTCTTTCCATTCGGTTAAGGGTTTAGTGGAGTCGTTGAGCTCCCTTGATTTATCAACGGCTCTGAGCAGGGAGAGGGCGACCGTTTTATTAATCGGCTCAAAATGTCTGACCGGAAAATTCTCTTCTTCCTTAAGAGACTCAATCGAAACAGTGAGCGATCCTATCTTTGGAATAACGGATCGGCTGAGTCTGTCTCCGAAGACGGCCTGGACGCTCGGCAGAATTTTGTCGAGTATCTCTCCATTCACGTCGAGAATCTTGTGGAATTCCTCGGCATCAAGCCCCGCCCGCTTTAGGTGGCCTATGGCCTTGAGGGCGGGCTTCAGATAGGTATATCCCTGATCGGAGTGGCTTTTGGCCAACGGGTCGTCGAAGTCCAGTCGGTCGAAGACGCTTGTTAAAACTTCTAACTGAGTAAGCTCGTCGGCGGGCGCAAAAACCGCCGCGTTATAAAAAAATTCCGGATGGCGGTTGATAATTTCAACGCCCAGGCTGTGAAAGGTGTGAATCGCCACCCGATAAGCCTCTCGTCCGATGAGCAGGACCAGTCGCTTCCGCATTTCAAGGGCGGCGGCGTCGGTATAGGTGAGACAGAGGATGTTCGCGGGCGCGGTGTCGCTTTCTTTAAGGATATTGGCTACCCGGAAGCTCAACATTTCCGTTTTTCCGCTACCCGGCCCGGCGACCACCAAAAGCGGACCGTAAATTTCTTTCACGGCTTCCCGTTGTTTTTCGTTCAGTTTATTGAGGCTCTCCCGGAATGTCATAAAGTCCACCTCAAGAATACTTTTAGCCCGATGGTTGGTCAATTTGGCGGCCGGCATCGGGCGTAGGAATTTAAAGCTCTGAATCAAACTTATCATTTTGGCTGATAAAGCCATATAATCCTTAGATGGAAACCGAGGGAGAACCAAAAGCGACTTATGAAAAAGAGAATTAAAAGAAAAAACATCGAGCCGGTCTTGGCCGACGTAAGACGCGGAAAAGAACGGGATGAATTTCCCAGGCCGCCGAAGAAACTCAAGTCTTTCGAGTCCAAGCCGAAACCGATCATTTTTAGGAGAAAATCTTCTTCTCCGAAAATCGTTCTGATCTCAGCCATCGCCCTTTCGGTTTTTATCTTGGCTTCGGCGGGCTTTTTGTTTTTCCAGGCGAGGATTGTCGAAAGCCTGGGGAAAAACGAATCGCAATCCTTTGGAAGCCTGGTAAAACACTTGAATCCGTTTTTCCCGGCCGCTTCGACCTTCTCGGGCGGAACGCCCCCGGCCGAGGAAGCGGGTCAAACCAATCTCCTCAATAAAATAATTTACTCTTTCAATTCCATCGAATCGACGATTGCCGACTTCAACGGCCTTGGTAATTTAATGACCAGCCTCAATAACGACGCGGACCTCATAAGAAACAACTGGTTCGAATTGGCCTTTTCCTCTTCCGGCAATGGCCTTGGTACTCTTCTTAAGCAGACGGCTTCCGATTTCGACAGATTTTCCCAGCTGAACGCGAAACTTAAAAATAAGCTCTCGCTCAGCCAAAACAATAGCGGACCCTCTTCTTTTGTGGCCAATCTTGACTTGAACCAGGTGGAAAAAGCCGTTTTGGGTTTGAACGATTTAACGACGGGCTCGAAGCATCTGGCGATTGTTTTTGAAAATTCTTCGGAACTGAGGCCGACCGGCGGAAAAATCGAGAGCTACGCCGATCTTTCCTTCCAAAACGGCCGCGTGGAAAACATTGATGTTCAAAATATTACTCATCCCGACAGCCTGCTTCCCTTAAAAGTCCTACCGCCGGCGGAATTAGCTGACGCGGGAAAGTGGGGAGCGGGCGACGCCAATTGGTTCCTCGATTTTCCGACCTCGGCCGCGAAAGTCCTTTCCTTTTTGAACGCCTCAACGCTTTATAGCAACCGGGGAATCCAATTCGCCGGTCTGGTCTCTATGGACACCAAGGCCTTAAGCGATTTTATCGGCGGCGTCGATCCGTCGCTTATGCCCGCGATCCCCGCTTTTCTGACCGATAATTCTTATCTCGTAAAAACCCTTCCCGAAGCCGTTAAGGAAGAACCGTCTTTAACCCCCGATCGGAAGAGCGAATTATTCGGCAATCTTGAAAGCGACTTCCTCTCCAAAGATATTATGGTCTATTTCACGAATCCCGCTCTGGAGACCTTCCTTCAAAGCAACGGCGTTGACGGTTCGACTTTTATCGTTCCTTACGATTTTAACGGCGACTATCTGGGAATCGCGAACGCCAATCCGGCTTCGCCGTACAAAATCATTAATCTAACCGAAGCCGTCACCCTGAAATCGCAAATTGATTTGAGCGGTAGCGTCACGAACGATTTGGTCGTC
The DNA here is from genome assembly GCA_035532135.1 of Candidatus Tyrphobacter sp. Taxonomy (GTDB): domain Bacteria; phylum Patescibacteriota; class Minisyncoccia; order UBA6257; family Colwellbacteraceae; genus DATKRQ01. The sequence goes on along the minus strand of DATKRQ010000035.1, from coordinate 372 downwards.
GCCAACACCTACGGAAGTTCCGTTAAGTGGTACAGGGGAAATCAGTCGGATTTCATCCGGATTTTCACTCCGCCCGCGGCAAACCTCGTTTCTCTGTCGGGAGAAAGCGATACCCTAAACTCTATCTCGGGTTACGCCCCGCCGGGTTACATTGCCGATCCGACCCTCGAAGCGATGGCTAAAAGCTTAACCAGCTTGAGCCAATTTCACGCCCAGCAGTTTACGGAAAGCGGTTTGAACGTTTTTTCCGCTTGGTTTAACACGCCCGTTTCGGCGACCCATCGGCTTCATTTGAACTACGTGAGCGCCCGCCTTAAGCCGCCCGTCTCGGGCGAAGTGTTTCAGTTTGTTTTCGATAAGCAGGCCGGCGTC
>DATKRQ010000034.1:0-3786 GCA_035532135.1 Candidatus Tyrphobacter sp. | reverse complement strand
GCCCTGGAATACGGGTTTGCCGAAGCTTTCAGGCGGCGGGCTTATGATGCCGTCGTTGTAATCGACGCCGACAATCTCGTCAAGGATGATTTTTTAAAAATAATGAATACCGAGCTCTTAGCCGGATGGAAAATCCTTCAGGGCCGGATGGACGTGAAAAATCCGAACGATACCTGGGTGACGGCGGTTTTTGCCATATCAGTCTGGGTTTCCAACAGGTTTTTCTATTACGCCAAGCACAACTTCGGCCTTTCGGCCTATTTAGGCGGCACGGGCATGTGTATTTCTTCCGACGTTTTAGGGAAAATCGGCTGGGGGGCGACGAGCCTTACCGAGGATTTGGAATTCAGCGTTAAGGCTTTAACGTATGGCATCAAGACTCACTGGGTTCATAGTGCCATCGTTTATGACGAAAAGCCGCTTACTTTTTCGCAGTCGTGGACTCAGCGGCTGCGTTGGGTGCGGGGTCAGGTAACGGTGGCTTTCCGTTATCTTCCGAAACTTCTCTGGCGGGGCTTAAGCCGTTTCGATTTGGTGTCCTTGGATGGAGTGCTTCAATTATGTATTCCTTTTTATGTTATCGCCGCCGCCATTACCTCCGTTATTTTTCTTACGCCGCTTAGGCAATACGCTTTCGATCCGTTTTTAGGCCAGATTCTTTTTAGCACTTACTGGGAAGTCGTTTGGTTGAGTCAGTATGCCTTTATTTCGATTGTCATTCCCATAGTGGCCGTTGTTTGGGACGGCGGATCAAAGCATACCCTGCGCTATCTTCTCCTTTTTCCTTTTTATCAATATAGCTGGGTATTTCTTGCCTGCCTCGGATTTCTCACTTACCGCGAGAAGGAGTGGGTCCACACCGAGCACACCCGGGCAATGACCGATCTCGAATGGAAGGGGGGTCTTTCGCCGGCAATCGATTTAGGCGATGATCTGATCTTGGCGCCCGAAACAGCCGACGACTAATCGCTCGATTTGGTTTTCCAGATTAGTTCCGCGATTCGCAGTTTTTCCGGTATCCGGTTAAGCCAGGGGAGATAAGGGAAGAGCACGAAGAGAAGCGCGAATGAGCCTAAAATTTCCGCGCCATCCCGATCGCCCGATGGATCGTTTGCTAAAATCGAGTGATTCAAAACCCCGATGGGAGAAAGCCACCAGGCGCCCAAGGGCATTGATTTGGTTTCTTCCCGCATCATGCCCCACTGCTCGGTGGTAATGTGGAGCGAAGCGGCTTCGCTTTCCAAAACACCGGTATCGGAAAGAAATCTTAAGGAATAAGTCGGATTGATTCCCGGATTTTCTTCGTCGATTGCCGCCTGATAAAGCCCGCTTTGGGCCATTGAACCAAGAGAGTTTATAACCAAAATTAAAGGATTCTGAGGATCGGGTTTTACTCCACTCTCGAAATAAGCTTCGGCTTCCGCCAAGTCTTTCTTTTGGTTATCTTCAGAAAGACTTAAAAATCGGCTGAGTTCATTCGATCCGCCGGAAAGGGAGAGATATTTTCCATAAGGCTCCGTCACGTAAATCTCTCTTGTGTCGTATTGGTAGGGATTAATGGAATCAAAATAATTGGCGGTGTCCGAAGTTTTGGTGAACTCGGCCAAAAGAGTCTGGTTAAAAAGGGAAGGATTTTCATCGGCGACCTCTTTAACGGTAGTCGGCAGAATCAAAGGGGAGGGGAAAATAAAAGCCAAGCCTAAAACCAAAAGCGCTAGTCCGCCTCCGCGGAGGAAAAGTTTTTTATGATCGGCTCGTACCATCTTATATTCAAACTCCGGCCGGTAAGGCTTGGCTATCCCCAACGTTTTCACTAGAAAATAATGAAAAAAGAGAATAGTGAGGATAATAATGGGCAAGATGGCGATGTGGAGGCCGTAGATTTGGGTCTGATTCAACACATTGATAAACTTTCCCAAATAAGCCCCGTTGAAGAAATCGGCTCCCTGAAGAGCCCGATATTGGGAGGAAAAATCGCCCCGGAGATCATAGCCGAATTCCGCTTCGGCCAAAGCGAGAAAGAAAACGGTGGAACCCAAAATCCAAGTGAGCCTCCTCGGAGCCTTGAAGCCGCTCGTTAGAAATACCGTCAAAGCGTGAAGAATGATTAAGAAAACAAAAGCCTGAGCCGACCAAAGATGAACGCTTCTGAAGTAAATCCCCCATTGGCTTTGAAGCCACCACTTAGAGCCCTCAAAAACCATGGCGAGGCCGGTGACGATTAAAATCGAAAGAGAGGTCAGGGCCAGGAAACCTAAAGAATAGAAAATTTTGTTCCCATACGCCGGAACCCTTTGAATTAAAATCTTATCCTTAATTAAACTTAAAGGAGTCATTTAATTGGATTAATTATAGCACGTCGAAGGCGCAGCCGCTTAAATTTCCGATTCGTCCACCGAAAGAAATCAAACTTCGCTCGGTCTGAACTGAAGATCGATCGCTTCTTCTCGCTCGGTTATCTTTTCTCCGGCTAAATCCGCTCTTTCCTTTATTAGATAAGAGACTTTGGAGAAAAGGGAATGAGGGTTGCTTCTTTGAGCCGCGGCCTCGGACCAATCAAAATCGCCCCGAACGCACAACCGGCTGTCTTTTATTTCTCGGTTGGCCGGAAGGTTTTTCATGCCGATCTCCTCGCCGTAATAAATCATCACCGGCGTCGGCAATTTAAAAAGCATGTTGAGAGCGCCGAGAGTGCTGTTTTCGCCGCCTAAGAATTTGGAAATTTCCGCCATCCTCAGGGACACTCCGAACTTGAACGGGTATTGATTTACGGGGTCAATCGCCGAGATTAATTTCTTTCTTTCTCCGGCCGCGAGATCCTTCAAATGAAGCTCGTCGTGATTCCGCAAAAAAGCCAGCCAATAGCATCCGTCAGGAAGGCCGGCGTTGGCTTTTTTAAGCAACCGATAAACCCGCTCGTAGTTTTTGTTGTACAAAGCGAGAATCATTTCGGCGGCCAGGGGAAATTCATAAAGCAATTGACACTCGTCTCCCGAACCGAAATATTCTTTGGTTTGGTCGAGTTCACCGCTCGCTTCGCCCAGGAATATAACTTCGGGATTGATTTTTTCGGCGGCCGTCCTGAGTCTTTTTAAAATCGCGTGCGACTCCGGCAGGGCTTGACAATTAGTGCCGTCCTGTTTCGCGATATACGGGACGGCGTCCAGCCTGAATCCGTCAACGCCCAGACTTAGCCAAAAATTAATGATGGAAAGCATTTCCTCGAAGACCCGGGGATTTCCCCAATTCAAATCCGGCTGCTCGGGATAAAAGGTGGCGAAATAATAATCCTTGGTTGGGGAGTTATAAATCCAGTTGTTGGGTTTTAAGTTGCTGAAGGGATTCGGCGCCTCCCGATATTCCAAACCGGTTTTGCTCCAGAAATAATAATCTCTAGTTTCGGCTCTTCGCGACTGACGCGCCTCCTTGAACCAGGAATGCTCGGCAGAGGTGTGATTTAGAACGAAATCAACGATTACCCTGATTCGTTGGTCGTGAGCCTTAGTTATGAAGTTAATGAAGTCGTTCAGGGTTCCCAGATCGGAGCGGACGTTTCGGTAATCGGAAACGTCGTAACCCCCGTCAATCATGGGCGACGGGTAATGGGGTAGGACGTGGAGGCAGTCAATGCCCAAATTTTCAAAATAATCGAGTTTCGCGGCAAGCCCGGAGAAATTGCCGGCAAACTTGTCGACATAAAGCTCATAAACCGTCGCTTTCGCGCACCACGTGGGATTCATAAAACCGCCTATTTATAGGTGAGGTTAAGCTTTGGCGGAAATAAGT
>DATKRQ010000033.1:0-4041 GCA_035532135.1 Candidatus Tyrphobacter sp. | reverse complement strand
GTTCTGGATCGCTATAAACAGCACACGATTGAACTCGTGGTTGATCGCCTGCCGGGCGGCTTGGACTTCGGAGAAAAAGACAACCGGAGCCGGCTCACGGAATCAGTGGAGGCGGCCTTGAAATATGGAAACGACGTGGTGACGGCCCTAATCGACCAAAAGGAAATTTCCCTTTCGGCCAAGTTTACCTGTCCCAACGACAATTTTTCTTTTCCGGAAATCGAACCCAGGCTCTTTTCTTTCAACAGTCCTTATGGCGCTTGTCCGGACTGCCACGGCCTGGGTACGGAAAGTATTTGGTCCGAAAAAATTTGTCCGACCTGCGCCGGCCGCCGCCTTCGGCCGGAAGCCTTAAACGTCCTAATCCACGATCGAAACATCACCGAAGTGGCCGCCGTGCCGATTGACGAAGCTTTTAATTTTTTCACCAAGCATAAATTGACGGGCGAGAAAAAAGAAATCGCCGAAATTCCCCTCAGAGAGATTCTCGCCCGGCTTAAATTCCTGCTCGATGTCGGCTTGGATTATCTGACGCTTGACCGGCGGGCGGGCACCCTCTCCGGCGGCGAGGCCCAGCGGATCAGACTGGCTTCACAGATCGGCTCCCGCCTTGTGGGCACGCTCTATATTTTGGACGAGCCGACCATCGGTCTTCATCAGCGCGACAACGCCAAGCTTATTAAAACGCTCCACAATCTCCGGGATTTAGGGAATACCATTATCGTCGTGGAGCACGACGAGGATACGATCAGGGAAAGCGACTATTTAGTTGATTTCGGGCCGGCGGCGGGCGTCCATGGCGGCCGGGTGATGGCTCAGGGAAAAATCCCCGAGATTCTCAAGGATAAAAAGAAGAATTCCCTGACCCTGGATTATCTCCGGGGGGAAAAGAAAATCGAAGTACCCAAGGTCAGGCGCTCAGTCAAAAAACCCGGCGATTTTCTGAAGATTCGGGGAGTGACTCAGAATAATTTAAAAAATATCAATCTGGATATCCCCTTGCGGCGCTTTACGGCGGTTACCGGAGTTTCCGGTTCGGGTAAAAGCACGCTTGTTTACGATGTTCTGTATAAATCGCTGGCCAATAAATTCAATCACGCAAACCATAAAGTCGGCGCCCACAAGGCCATCCTGGGTTTGGAATATCTTAATCGGATCATCAATATCGACCAATCGCCGATCGGCCGGACGCCCAGATCCAATCCGGCTACCTATATTGGAGCCTGGACGCATATAAGGGACTTGTTCGCTTCGACGGATGACGCTCGGGTGAGGGGCTGGAAGGCGGGCCGATTCAGCTTCAATGTCAAAGGCGGCCGTTGCGAAAATTGCGAAGGCCACGGCTATCTGGCCATTGAGATGCATTTTCTGCCGACGGTTTACGTGCCCTGCGGCGTCTGCCAGGGCAAGAGGTTTGATCGCGAGACGCTGGAGGTTAAGTATCACGGCCGGAACATTTACGATATTTTGAAGATGACGGTTGAAGAAGCGGTCAAGTTCTTCGGGGATATTCCCTGGCTCCACGATCAATTGAAAATTTTGGATGAAGTCGGGTTAGGTTACATCGAGTTGGGTCAGCCGGCCACTACCCTCTCCGGTGGCGAGGCCCAGCGGATAAAGCTCTCGGCCGAATTATCCAAACGCGACACCAGACGCACGCTTTATCTTCTGGATGAACCGACTACCGGTCTTCACTTCTCGGATATCGCAAAGCTCTTGGCGGTCATTCAGCGCCTGGTCGACCGGGGGAATACCGTTATTGTTATCGAGCATAATCTGGACGTCATCAAATCCGCCGATTGGGTGATTGATTTGGGTCCCGAGGGCGGGGATAAAGGGGGCAAGGTTGTCGCCCAAGGAACGCCGGAAGAAGTTGCCCGGTCGGCTGAAAGTCATACCGGTGAATATTTAAGGAAGGCCTTAAAAGAATAGCACGTTATACCTTCTCACGATCGTAAAAAGGTATAACGTGCTCAAATTTAGGACTGAGATGTCAAGGACGATTAAAATGACAAAACGGCAAGAAGCCGGTAATTTAAAACTTAACTATGGCTGTTTCTGATTATAAATCTCTGCCCCAATCCCCGGGCGTTTATCTTATGAAAAACGCTTCGGGTCGGGTAATTTACGTTGGTAAGGCGGTTAATCTGCGTCGTCGGGTTGCGAGCTATTTTTTGAGGACTCATGATTCGAGAATTGAAAAGCTGGTCGGAGAGATAAGGAAGATCGACTACCTTAAAACCGAAACGGCCATTGAGGCGTTGATTCTGGAGTCCAAACTGATCAAGGATTATGCTCCGCCCTACAACATCAGAGAAAAAGACGACAAGAGTTTTCTGTATGTTCGGATTACCAAGGAAAAATTTCCGCGCGTTCTTTTGGTAAGAGGCAAGGATCGGGATAAAAATTCCCTGGCCGACTTCGGTCCTTTCACCTCCGCCTCGAGTCTCAGAGAAGCTCTGAAAATCGTGAGGCGGATTTTTCCGTACAGCCTACACACGGAAAACCGGATCGGCACCTTCGACCGACCGTGTTTCGATTATGAGCTCGGGCTTTGCCCGGGCGTTTGCGTCGGGGCGATAAGCCGTCAGGATTATCTCAAAAACATCAGAAACATCAGGCTTTTCTTCGCCGGCCGGAAAAAAAGGATTCTGGTCGACTTGACCAAGGAGATGAAGACGAGAAGCGGGAAGCTGGACTTTGAGGCGGCAGCCAAAATCAGGCGCCAGATTTTCGCTTTGAAGCACATTGAGGACGTTTCTTTGATTACCGATTCGGAACCGGCGGACGAAAAGAATCCGAGGAGCCGGATTGAGGGCTACGACATCTCGGATATTTCGGGGAGTTCGGCGGTCGGCTCGATGGTGGTGATGGAAGGCGGAAAACTGAATCGGAACGAATACCGGAAATTCAGAATAAAGACCATAAGCCAGGCGAACGATGTAGCCATGCTTCGGGAAGTTTTAAAACGGCGGCTCGGGAATCCGTGGCCTCTGCCGGATTTGATTTTAGTCGATGGAGGCTTGGGTCAGGTGAATGCCTTAAGGAACGTGCTTGATGAAGCGGGCTTGAACCTGCCGGTGGTGGGTTTAGCCAAGGGGCCGGAGCGGAAAAGAAACGATCTGGTGGGCCGGCTACCCAAGGGTTATGATGCGAAAGAACTGATTCAGTTGCGCGACGAAGCCCATCGTTTCGCCCAGGCTTACCACCGGGATCTTAGAAAAAGAAAATTCCTAAATTCCGCTGATTAAATGGAAGAAAACGTTTTCGCTATTTACAAGCCCAAAGGACCGACTTCGGCCGCGGCGCTTAATCGGTTGAAAAAATCGCTTGGCGTGAAAAAAATCGGCCACGCCGGCACGCTGGATCCCTTGGCTCGGGGCGTTTTAGTGGTGGGGATAAACGGGGGCACCAAACAATTGACTCAAATTGTCCAGAAAAAAAAAGAATATCTGGCGGAAATCAGGTTAGGAATGACGAGCGAAACTGACGACGAAGAAGGGGAAAAGAAGATGATTGAAGGGGCCCAAAAGCCAACCCGGAAAAAAATTCTCGAAATCCTTAAAAGCTTTCAGGGAGAGACGCTTCAGCGGCCGCCGATTTGGAGCGCCCTTAAAGTAAAAGGAAAGGAGGCCTATAAGCTGGCGAGACAAGGTCAAAAACCGGATTTGCCGCCACGGCCAATTCTGATTAAAGAAATATCCTTGCTGGATTATCGCTGGCCAGACTTGAAAATGAGAGTGGTCACCGGCCCGGGAGTCTATATCCGGTCGCTGGCTCGGGATATCGGCGAGAAATTGGGCGTCGGCGGTTACCTGACCGATCTGGAAAGAATCCGGGTCGGGCAATTTACCAAAGAAAACGCTCTTAGGATATAATCAGATTGACTTTATTATCACCCGACTCGGATAAGGCAATGGGTGGTCTAAGTATGAATAATTCATCGAAGCAAAGCTCTTTCACCCTCATAGAACTCTTGATCGTCGTAGGTATCATCGCCATCCTCGCGGCAGCGGTAATCTTAGTCCTGAACCCCGCAGA
>DATKRQ010000032.1:0-9527 GCA_035532135.1 Candidatus Tyrphobacter sp. | reverse complement strand
GATCCCCTTGGTCCCCCTTAGTTTATTGAATATTCTCATTACTCCTCAGTGTACCCGAGGAGTGCCATATGTATCTGAACTTGTGCAATTTAAGAGGCGTCCTCCGGCCCGACCTCTCCCTCCAATTCTTCCAGAAGCTTCTTCGCTTTGGCAGTCAGGTGCCTGGGGGTTTCCACCTCGAGTTTAATCAAAAGATCGCCGTCCGGGGTCATGCCCTCTCCCTTGATTCTTATCTCGTCGGCCAGATTGACGCCGGCCGGCAAGCTGATTTCAATCTTCTTGCCCAGAAGCGTTTCGACCGCGATCTTTCTTCCCAAAAGAACCTGAATCAGACCCACTTTCCGGGTCCGGCGCAAGTCTTTCCCCGCTCGGGTGAAAATCGGATGCGGCTTCACGCTTATGCGGACATAGAGATCTCCCGAGCCGGCTCCCCGCTCGCCCGCCTCGCCCAATTCTTTGATTCGAATAATCTGACCGCTCTCGACTCCCGGCCTGATTTCCACTTCCACCTCCCTCTTTCCCCAAACACGGCCTTCGCCTTTGCAAATCGGACAAATCTTTTTCGGTATCTGACCGGTGCCCCGACAATGGCGGCAGGGCAGGACCTGGCTGAAGTTTCCGAAAAAGCTGCTGCGGTTTTCCCTTATTTCTCCCCGACCGTTGCAGTATTCGCATTTTATCTGGCCTTCCTTGGGGTCATAACCGGCCCCCGAACAGGCCGCGCAAACCACCTTGGCCTGATAATCAAGCTTGACTCTTTTCCCCCTCTTCGCTTCTTCAAGGGTGATGACCGCGGACATTTCCAAATCGGCTCCCCGCTCGTAGCTTTTACGCTTCGGCTTAACTCCGATGCCTTCGAAAAGAGCGTCGAAAATATCGCCCAAGTCGCCCATATTATCCACCCCCTCGAAATTAAAATTCCATTCGAAGGGCGACGACTGGTTGCCCCCGGCCGGAGCGCCGTTGCTATCGAAAACACGGCCGAAGCGGTCGTATTGGGCGCGCTTCGAAGGATTCGAAAGTATCTGATAGGCCTCGTTGATTTCCTTGAATTTTTTTTCGTCGCCGCCGGTTTTATCCGGATGGTACTTGTGGGCCAATCGGCGGAAAGCTTTTTTTATTTCTTCGGCCGAAGCGCCCTTGGCGACGCCTAAAACGGCATAATAGTCGAGCATTTAGATTAATTTGATTACCTCCTGGCTTTTATCTTCGAGGTCTATCTTAGCAAAATTAAGAGCCGTAAGCAATTGGAAAATAAGGAAAGAAAATAGGGAAATGACGGGGTAAATCACGAATCCCAGGCTCCTTACGGAAAGAATGACGAGAAAGATGCCGGCCAAGCCCAAAAGGGTTTTTACCGAAGCGGCCAAGCCGGTAAAGCGGTCGAAGAGGAAATTGGCCACGTTTTTCACAATCGACTGATTGAGGTCGGGGGCTCCGCCCAAATAATGGCTCGCGGCCGCTTCTTCTTTGGCCACCATCTGGCTTATTGCCTGACTTTCCTCGTATTGGGTGAGTCCGGTGGAAGGCAGGTCTTCCTTGGCGATTGATTGAAAAAGAGAAATAGTCGAAGTGGAAAGGTCATAGGCCGGATAGTAATACTTTATAGCTGAAGAGATTGGCATGAAATTTTGAGCCACGGCTTGCGGGCTAAAGGAGACAACGCCGCCGAAAAAATAAACGGCGCTGATGAAAACCGACAACCCGACAAGCGACTGGCTCGCGATTAAGGAGGACAGACGATAGAAACCGACCTTCATCATCATCTCCAAATCTTTCTTGGCCGAGAAGATCGAATAAAGGAGGGAGAGGAGGAGAAAAATGAACGAGCCGAGAATTATGTAATTGGCGCTCTCGCGATAAAAGAAAAAAGCCAAACCCAGAGATTCGATGAGCGTGAGAAGATAAAGCAATCGTCCCCGGCTGAGAAAAACGGTCTGAAGAACGAAAACAATGAGAAAGACGGCCAAGAGGACGCAGGCTTGGGCGATTCGGCCCTCCTTCAATTCCCAGCCGCTCCCGAGCGCGATGACAAAACCCAAAAATCCCAAAGCGGCCGATTTCGCGACCACCGGCCAACCGGACTTAATTTCAAATTCAGAGGCGCTCGGCATAAAAAAGAAGAAAAATGAAAATCCTTGCCTGTCTCCGATTAGCTGGCTTGGTTTTCCGGATTTTCCTCTTCCTTATTATACATTGACGATCCTATTTTCTGAAGTTCGCTCGAGAGATCGGCGACGGCCCGTTCGATTGTTTCCCCGTCATCCGAATCAAGCGCCTTTCGCAAAGCCTCGATTTTATCCTTAACCGATTCTTTGATTTCCGCGGGCGCTTTATCCCCCGCTTCGGTCAAGGCCTTCTCGGCCGAGTAGATCAGCGTCTCGGCTTTGTTTTTCGCTTCCGCCTTTTCCCGTTTCTTGCGGTCGAATTCGGCGTTGGCTTCGGCTTCCATCTTCAAGCGTTCAATCTCCTCTTTCGAGAGGGCGGTGGTGGCCTCGATCCGCACCGACTGGCTTTTGGCGGTGGCTTTATCCACCGCTTTGACGCTCAAAATGCCGTTCGCGTCCACGTCGAAAGTCACCTCGATTTGGGGCAACCCCCGAGGCGACGGCGGAATGCCGTCCAAAATAAAGCGGGCCAGTGTTTTGTTGTCGGCCGCCATTTCCCGTTCGCCCTGGAGGACGTGAACTTCAACCGAAGTCTGGTTGTCCGCAGCGGTGGAAAAGACCTGAGTCCGGGCCGTCGGCACGGTCGTGTTTTTTTCGATTAATTTGGTAAAGACTCCGCCCATGGTTTCGATGCCCAGAGAAAGCGGCGTCACGTCCAAAAGCAAAACGTCCTTCACGTCGCCCTGGAAGATGCCGGCCTGGACGGCGGCTCCGACCGCCACCACCTCATCGGGATTGATGCCGCGATGAGGATCCTTTCCGAAAAGCTTTTTCACGGCTTCTTGGATAGCCGGCATTCTGGTCTGGCCGCCCACCAAAAGCACTTCGTTTACCTCTTCAATCTTATAGCTGGCTTCGGAAACCGTCTTTTTGGTTAAACTGACCGAGCGATCAATCAGGTCCCGGACCAATTCCTCAAGTTTGGCTCGAGAAAGTTTTATCAAAAAATGCTTGGGGCCGGAAGCGTCCGAACTGATGTAGGGCAAGTTGATTTCCGTTTCGGTGGCGGTGGAAAGCTCGTGCTTGGCTCTCTCCACGGCTTCTTTCAGGCGCTGAAGGGCCAAGGGATCCTTGGAGATATCAATGCCTTCCTGTTTCTTGTATTCCTGAACCAGATACTCGTTAATCCGCCGGTCAAAATCGTCGCCGCCCAGGTGAACGTCTCCGCCGGTGCTTCTTACCTCAACCGTGTCGTCCCCGATCTCCAGGACCGAAACGTCGAAGGTGCCGCCGCCGAAATCATAGACCACGATTTTTTCGTTCTTCTTCTTATTCAAGCCGTAGGCGAGAGCGGCCGCCGTCGGCTCGTTGATGATTCGTCGGACTTTGAGGCCCGCGATTTCACCGGCGTTTTTGGTGGCTTGCCTTTGCGAATCGTCGAAATAAGCCGGAACGGTGATGACCACTTCTTCAATCGATTCCCCGAGCTTGGCCTCGGCATCGGCTTTAAGCTTCCCCAAAACCATGGCGGAAATTTCCTCCGGACGGTAATATCGGTCGCCCATTTTAATTTCCACGCCGCCGTCAGCCGCTTCCCGGATTTCGTAAGGAAGCCACTTCTTATCCTGAACCACTTCGGGATCGTTAAACCGGCGGCCGATCAAGCGCTTCACCGAAAAAATCGTGTTCTGGGGATTGGTAATCGACTGGCGCTTGGCAAGGAGTCCCACCAGCCGCTCGCCGGATTTTGAAACAGCCGCGACCGACGGCGTCGTTCTCACGCCTTCCGCGTTTTCCAGGATTTTCGGCTCGCCGCCTTCGATAACCGCCATCGCCGAATTAGTCGTCCCCAAATCAATGCCTAATATTTTTGCCATAGTATTATCTATTTAATTTTATTAAACGGCCTAATTTTTTTATTTTTAATTATCACTTTGAGATTTGAGATTTTAATTACCTATATATCCTCACCCGGGCCGGTCTCACGACTCGGCCGGCCAGCGCATATCCCTTTTCTATTTCCTCGGCTATCGTCTCCGATTGGCCGCCCTCGGCTTCGCCCACCGCCTCGTGATAAGCCGGATTAAATTTTTCTCCTTTCTCCACCTTTATTTTCTCAAGCCCGTGCCGACGGAGGACGTCCTCGAGTTGGCCGCGAATCATATAGACCCCCTTCTCGACCGGCCCGGCCTTTTCAAGGGCCGCCACTCCGAGATCAAAGCTGTCCAAAACGGAAATAAGCTCCCTCATCAGCTCCTCGGAACCGAACTTGGCGATTTCCTCGAAACGCCCGAACTCGCCTTTCTTATAATTAGCCAGATCGGCCTTGGCCCTCCGCCAACCATCGAGATACTCGTCCTTTTCTCTGGTAAGCTTCTCGATTTGGGCCGTGAGATCCTTAGCCTCATCAACCCCCTCAAGCAATTCCGGCTCCTTTCGGGATTCGGAATCCGCCTGGGCGGATTGATTAAGCGGCTGATTTTCTTTTTCGCTATTTTCTTCCATAAAACTTCTAAAAATATAGCGGAATAAACCCCGGCTGTAAACCCCTGCGCTGGAATTTTCGAGGCGAATAAAAACCGGCTCCGCCCGATGGGTGGAGCCGGTGTCTTTCGGGTTCATGGCCACGCCGGTTCGAGAAAGATTGAGGAACCCGGCGTCTCCGGACCCAAGAGACTGATTTCAAAGTCATCGAGAAGCTTCAGTAGGCGCGGGTCAGCGTCCGTAAACTCCCCCTTCTCGAATCGGACATCCTTCTTTTCCTGACCGACCAGGAAGTAAAATCCTGACGGCGAAATTAGGAATTCCTCCTCCGCTTGGCCATTCCGACCGTAGCGGATGATTCTGAAAGAACCCTTACCCTCTCTAAGGATCGAGATAAGGCCTGAGTAAAACCTAAGTCCGGTCTTGTTCCTGGCCAGAATATTGAGTCTGTTCTGCATCTCGGGATAAACGTGATACGTTACCATGTCGTCAGCCACTCCCTAAAACATATTTAGAAGAACAGGCGCCTAATTTCTCCTTACGAGCGCCGCGCCCAGCGTCTCATCATCGGCAAACTCGATTTCCCCGCCCGAAGGGAGACCTCGTCCAAGCCGAGTTATCTTTGAGGTAAAAGGCTTCAGCTCTTCCCTAATCAGATCGGCTATGATATCGGCTGCCGGATTGGGATTCAGGGCCAAGATAATCTCTTCGGCTCGGCCGGTCAAGTCGTTTTTAATAAATTCCTCGAGACTTTTCAGCCGCTCCCGCCGGCTTGATTCCAAGACGCCCGTTTTTCGGAGATCGCCCAGGATCAAGTAGCGGCCGTTGAAACGCCTGGTTTTTTCAAGAGACAGGAGATCGGTTTCTTTTTCGACAATCGCGATTAGTTTCTGGTTCCGCTCCGGATCAGCGCAGATATCGCACAATTTCCCGCCGTTATCGTGAATATAAAAACACCTTTCGCAGATTTTTATCTCGGAAAGATCGCTCAGGGCGGCCTTGGTCCTCTCGAGGAACGGCTTCCCTTTGTGAATGAAATAAAATGCCAGCCTTGTCGCCTGGCGGGGTCCCACGCCGGGCAGTTCGGCGAAAACGTCGGCGAATTTCTTAATTTTCTCCGTAATTTTCATTATGGCGTTTGTCGATATCCCGGAAAGTTACTTTTTCCCGATCCCAATAAAGGGGTACCGAGCCGGTGGGGCCGTTGCGGTGCTTGGAGATGATGACCTCGACTATGTTCTGCTCCTCTTCGGGCAGATCGATCCGGTCGCGGTTCTTGTGATAGAGGAAAAGGACGGCATCGGCGTCCTGCTCCAAAGAGCCGCTGTCCCGAAGATCCGAAAGCCGCGGAATTTTAATGTCCCGCTTGTCGACTTCCCGCGAGAGCTGGGAAACGGCCAGAACCGGCACATCAAGCTCCCTGGCCAGGCCTTTGAGGCCTCGGCTGATTTCCGTCACCTGCTGGACTGCTGATTCGTATTTGGTTCGCGGCTCGACAAGCTGAAGATAATCAACTACCAGAAGCCCCAATCCCTTCTGTTCGGACTGGAGACGTCGGGCCATCGCTCTCATTTCGATGATACTCGGCGAAGGAGAGTCGTCGATAAAAAGCGGAGCGCGGTTCAGTTTATCCAGAGCCGTTTGAATCAACCGGAATTCCGATTCGTCTTTGAGGCGGCCCGTTCGGAGCTTCCAGAGATCGACTCCGGCTTCGGAGGCAATAAGCCTGTCAATCACCTGTTCCCGGCTCATTTCAAGCGAGAAATAGCCCACCGGCTGACCCGATTCGAAAGCGGCGTGACGCGCGATATCCAGGGTAAAAGCCGTCTTGCCCTGAGAGGGCCTGGCTCCCAAAATAATCAGATCCGATCTTTGAAGGCCGGAAAGAATGTTGTCCAGGGCCGTGAAACCCGTCGGGGTGCCGCGCAAGCGGTCAGCGTCCCCTTGGTGGAGTTTTTCGATCCGCTCATAAGCGTCCTTCAAGTCTTCCTTGATGGGAATGAAATTCCGGGAGAAGGATTGCTGGGAAACGGCGAAAATCTTCTGCTCAATCGAATCGAGCATATCTTCGATTTCTCCCTGAGGATTGAAAGCGTCCTGGGTGATGGTCGAGGAAACGGAAATCAGGTCTCTTAAGACTTTTTTCTCCTTGACGAGCTTCGCATAGTGGGAAACGTGCGAAGAAGTCGGAACAGAATTGATGAGCTCGGTAAGATAGCTCGAGCCGCCGACATCCTTCAGCCAGTTGGCCTTGGTAAGCTCGCTCGTAACCGAAAGGATGTCGATCGGCTCGTGCCGGCCCCATAAACGGAGGACGGCTTCGTAAATCTTGGCGTGGTTGTCTCTGTAAAAATCGTCGGGAGACAAAATGTCGGCCACCGCGAAGATGGAATTCTTGTCGAGCATCAAGGCGCCCAAGACCGATTGCTCGGCCTCAATGGCTTGGGGCGGAATTTTTAAATTTTCTTTTTGAGCCATGGATTTCGGAAGTTAAAGGCGGTATTCCCTGAAAATTAGCTGACCGGCTACCGTGTCTTCCACCTTGTATCCTAAGGCTTCGATTTTTTTTCTCAAGCTATCGGCCTTGATAAATTGTTGATGAGTCCTCACGAGCTCTCTTTCCTTGGCTATTTTCCTCACCGAGGCGGCTATTTCCGAGGAGAAAGCAAAGGCTCTCTTGAAATTAAGGCCCAAAACCTCGTCGAATTCGAGCAAAAGGGTTTTTTTCGCGGCCGGCTGGATCCGGGGAGTTTTCAGGACTTCCCAAAGGACGGCGAGAGCCGCCGGCGTGTTCAGATCGTCGGCCAGAGCTTCCCGGAATTTCTTGTCATAGGCGGAAAATTCCTTGGGCCGGAAGACTTTCGCTCCCCCAGCCTGGATCGCGATCCGGCCGATTTCAAGATAGATGTTTTTAAGCGCTTCCCTCGCCGCTCCGATTGATTCCCAGGTGAAATTAAGCCGGGTCCGATAATGGGCGCCCAAAACAAGATAGCGGAAGGCCAGGGGGTTGAATCCCCTTTCTTCCAAATCCTTCACAGTGAAAATGTTGTTCAGGGACTTCGACATTTTCTCTCCCTGAATAAGAAGATGCTCCGACTCGAGCCAGTAGTTTACGAATTTCTTTCCGGTCGCGGCTTCCGACTGAGCGATTTCGTTTTCGTGATGGGGGAAAAGATGATCGATGCCGCCGGTGTGGATGTCGAAGTGGGCGCCCAGATATTTCATACTCATAGCCGAGCACTCGATGTGCCAGCCCGGCCGGCCCGGGCCGAAGGGACTGGGCCAGGCGGGCTCGCCCGGCTTTTGGGCTTTCCACAGGACGAAATCCTCGGCGTTCTCTTTATCGTATTCATCGGCCGCCACCCGGGCGCCGGTTTTTATTTTCCTCTTTTCCAAAAGCGACAGGCGACCGTAATTCTTGAATTTGGAAATATCGAAATAAACCGAGCCGTCGCTTTCCCGATAAGCGATTTTTTTGCGGAGAAGCGTCCCGATGAGCGAAATTATTTCCTTGACGTGCTCGGTGGCCCGGGGATAGATTTCGGCTTTTTCGATATTCAATTTATCCAGGTCCTTCAGGAATTCCTTCAGGTAAAAATCGGTGATGACGGGGATTGTTTTCTTCTCCTCAATCGATTTCTTGACGATTTTGTCGTCGATATCCGTGATATTCATCACCTGCTTTACCTTGAAACCCTCGAGCTTCAGGGTCCGGCGCAGGACGTCGTCGAAAAGATATTTCCGAAAATTGCCGATGTGGGCGTAATTGTAAACCGTCGGCCCGCAGGTGTAGAGGCCGACGTTTTTGCCGCGCAGGGGCTTAAGTTTCTCCTTCTTCCTCGTCAAGAAGTTATAAAGAAGCATGACCCCAAGTATATCACCCTCCCGCCCGGGTGGGTAGGAGGGTGATATTGCCTTAAAAATCGGCCGGAAACCCTTATTTCTTGGGAGAAACCGGGGCTGGCTGAGCGCTTGTGCTCGTGCTCATGCCCGAGGGAACTGCCGGCGCCTGGGGAAGGGCGTTCGCCGAAGAGGGATTTTGAATCAGGCTCGCGAGCGGACTTGAGGCGCTGATTTTAGCCATCCAGAGGACGTTTGACCGGTTGAATTCGATTGAGCCCTCCGGCTTCCAGAAAGCGTTCGTGAAGCTCGAGAGACTGTAGGGATTCTGGGTGTTTTTCGGATCAACCTGTAAAAGATAGGCGTTATCCATCGAGAAAGTCGGGAAAGTCTCAAGCCGGCCGAAATAGAGATCTCCCGAAGTGAGATAGACGGCGTAATAATTATTCCTGTTCCCGAACTGAAGCCAGGCCAAAAGACCGATGATGGCGGCTAAGACGACGATGATGCCGACGTAAAAATTGCGATTGTCAGCGAATGATCCCATTTTTGTTTTTTCTTTTTTTTAATCTGTCTCGACGGATTTATTTAAGTTTAATTGTAAACCGGTTAAGTTAATTGTAAATGTGGATAAGTCCGGTCGCCGCCCGCAACCGGAGTTTTCGGTTTTTTAAAGACAGACGCCGAAGCGGCAGACCGGCAGATCGCCCGCGAGGTACCAGCCATTTTGGTACTTCACAAGTTTAATCGTCTGGCCGGATTCTGTTTTACACAAGCCATAACTCTCGGTTCTTTCGAGAAGCTGAACGCAACCCCTGAAGACGTAATAATTCTCGAAGGTGCTGTGGGCTTTCTTTAAAAGAATCTTCTGATTGGCCGCGAAAACAAAAAGACCGGCGACAACCGCCAGGCCGAGAACCATCAATATCTTTATTTTACGATTTTTAACTTTCATTTGAATAACGCGCTGTTAAATAATTCCTTTAGCTCCCTCTTTGTCTAGAAATATTTTTAGTCATAACGCAGAATCGGATTTCTTGAGATTATTGCTGGGATAATTGTGTTTGTTATTACTCGCTTTTCATCCATTCGTCT
>DATKRQ010000031.1:0-4896 GCA_035532135.1 Candidatus Tyrphobacter sp. | reverse complement strand
ATCCGCTTCCCTGAGCGCAACCGTTGCCACTTAACGAAGCGTGAGCAGCGGGGACTTGAAAAAATAAGCCCGCGCCCAAGGAGAATACGGCAAGGGTTAAGATGATGTGATCAAGAAAGCGCTTAGACTTCATGACTAAAGTATATCATATATTCGAGGTATAAATAGAAAAGGAAAACGGCTCGTCTGCATCCAGCAAACGAGCCGTCCTTTCAGTGAGCAAGTATTTCCTTCTGCATGCTCGAGAGCCACGCTCCTCCTCTGCTCATAGGAGCAGTCCAAAAGCCAACGATGAGGTTGGCACCACCGACATCCGGCCGGATCGGCGTCTCAGAAGCTACGGTGCCGATAACTTCGCCCTCTGTGACCGCGTTCACGGTACCGGCAGGCCACTCTGCGATAACACCCTCTATCATTACCGAATCATTGTGGCCTTGCACGACAACGCGCGCATTAGGAGTCTGTATCACCACCCAGTGATCCCCGTTGGTTTCAAAGACAATGAGGTCGCCAGACATTGGAGCCTTGACTTCCTGGCCTTTCGAAACCAGGAACGCGGTGCCGCTAGCCCCACTTACGTTATTATTCCCCGGAAAGTATTCTTCCTTCCCGTTGCAAGCCGGGGTGGGGAGAATCCCGCAGACGCCGGCGGCGCCGAGGGCAAGCGGGGCGCGAACCGGTCCCGGGTCGACGGGAGCCGGGGGCGCGACCGGCGCGGATGCCGTTGTCGGTTCGGAAACCGCCCTAGGAACGGTCTGAACCGTCGTTGGCGGCGCCGGTACCTTATGAGCCGGCAGGACTACGACCGTCACGGCCGCAAGCACCGCCACGACCGCAGTCAAAACGACCACGAACCTCCGCGAATTCTTCAGTCTCCAAGGACGCCGACGTTCGGCGGCCCTTTCCGCTTCGCGTTCCGCGATCGGCTCGACGAACGCCGGAATCTCGATCCGTTTCCGCGAAACAGACATCCGACTCGCCTCCTTCGTTTAAGCCTTATTGCCCGCAAATTGGTACAATCGGGTCTAAATCAGTTGGCTAAACTATACTCCAAATAACGGAAAAAGTCAAGCCTTTCGGTGGTGATCACTTGCTAAAAACATCCGCATATAACGATTTCGAGATGTTTGCCGAAGCCGCGAAGTCAAAGTTGAAATCACCCTGGTCTATCTTAGCTTCGGAAATCACCGTGCCGATTGGCTGGCCGGCCTTGACTTCAGTTTCCTGAAGGATGCCAGTGGAAACGCTATCAAGCCAAACATTGGTTTGCTTGCCGCTCAGGCCTCCGGTAATCATAATTGTCGGATATTTCGGGTTTGTATCAATTGTCTCTCCAGCCAAAAGCTTTCCTGAAATCGGGGAAAAAATCTCGGTTCCCCGGGGCAAGAAAAATCCGATCCCCCGAGCGTTGGTTTTGGGGAAAATAAACGGCGCGCCAGGACAATATTTTTCCTCGACCAGAAGACACCTGCCGGGAGAAGCGGCTGTTTGGTTCGATTCGGCTGTTTTTTGAAAAACGGAGGTGAAATCGGTCAATCTTCTGGGAAGAGAAATAATCTTATATTTGAACAAGCTGAATATCGCGGCGAGGATGGCTAAAACAATGAGGATGCCCCATAGATATTTTTTAGCTCTCTTGCGATAAGCGTTTTCTTTGGGAGTTTCGGTCTTCTTCGGAGAATATTGTTCTCGTTCCTCGTCGGCTCTCGGAAAAGCCTCGTCTATGTCCTTCTCTGAATTGCCGGCCTTAAGTAGAAGACTCTTAATGACCTTGTCTCCGTAACCTTGAGATCGGTATATCTTGATGTCTTCGGATAGAGCCATGGATTATGGTTTGACTTTGAAATATTTAGATAACGCTGATAGATCCTCCGTCTGGGCGCCCGAGGGAAGGGTTTGCTCGAAGCCGACGAGAAAAGTTGAGCTGGTTTCTTGGTCTATCGCGCCGCCTTCGACTTGGGCGACGACCTCCCCCTTCTTTACAGTTTCGCCCATTTTAACCAGGGGTTTGAATTCCGAGAAGAAATACATCGAATAGGTCGAGGTGGCGTTGGATCTGGGTTCGTCTATCCTTCCCGCGTCGTTCAGCGACGGATCGGATCGAACCTTACCCGTGAAAACAAACGTGCCGGAGAACGGAGCGTAAATATTCGATCCCTTCGCCGGATTAAAACCGAGCATGGTTTGATTATTCGCATATGGAACCAGTTTTCCCGAATCGCAATATTTGGCGTCTAAAATAAGGCAGGGGGAGACGGCGACCGTTTTTGATTTGACGGCGAAATATACCAAGACGGCGAGAATCAAGATAACCACGACGATAAAGGCATAATTCAGTCTTCGTTCGTCTCTGGCCACCTCCGGATCGCGGAGGGCGGCGAATGGATTTTGGAATTCTTTGGACATTAGGGCGAATTATACAATAATAGAGAAATTTAATAAGACTGAGAAGTAATCAATCTTGGAAAGCAACGCCCTCGGCTAAAAACCGGGCTTATCTTTTTCTCCGTCTCAGGAAGGCCGGAATGTCCAATTCGTCCTCCTTGGCTTTGGTCTCTTTCGGTTCCTCCTCTTCCCCGCTCTTTTTAATCTCCGAATCTTTTTTCGGTTCCACCCTTATTCTCGATTCTACAGGCGCCTGGCGAAGGCTGAAGAGATTCAGCGGCTCGATACCTTCCCTCCTCATAAGACGATGAAAGCCGGTGGCAATCAGGGTTACCTTGAGCTGGCCCGCTTTGAGTTTCCGATCGTGATAAGCCCCGAAAATTATTTTCGCTCCCGGATCGACGTTTTCGGTAATCAGTTTGGCAATCTCGTCGATCTCCCTAATCTTCAGATCTCGGCCGCCGGCGATGCCGAAAAGGATCCCCGTCGCTCCCTCGACCGAAGACTCGAGAAGCGGCGAGGTTATCGCCTGAGTGGCCGCTTTGGCCGCCCGATCGTTTCCGGAGGAGATACCCACGCCGATAATCGCGCTGCCCGTCCCGGCCATAATGGCCCTGATGTCGGCGAAATCGACGTTCACGAGTCCCGAAGAAGTGATGATCTCGGCCACTCCCTGAACCGCGCTTTTCAAAATTTCATCTATTTTCTCGAAGGCCTTCAAAACCGGCGTATCGTTATCGACTACGCTGAAGATCCGGTCGTTGGGGATGATAATCAGGGTGTCCACCTTGTCTTTTATTTTAATAATCCCCTCTTCGGCGATTCTCAGCCGCATTTGCCCCTCGAAAGCGAAAGGTTTGGTTACGACCGCCACCGTGAGTGCCCCGACTTCCTTGGCCACTTCGGCCACCACCGGCGCCGCTCCCGTTCCCGTGCCGCCGCCGAAACCGGCCGTGATAAAAACCATATCCGCGCCCATCAGGGCCTCGGCGATTTCCTGCCGGCTTTCCTCGGCCGCCTGGCGGCCAAGATCCGGATTCATGCCCGCGCCCATCCCCCTGGTCACGATTTGACCGATATGAATTTTCTTCTTGGCCAAACAAGTTTCCAAATCCTGGATGTCGGTATTAACCGCGATTAAGTCGACGCCTCGGACGAAATCGTCGGACATCCTGGTCACGGCGTTGCCGCCCGCTCCGCCCACGCCGACCACTTTTATTTTCACAATCGGTCGGTCGGTGAAGGCGCTTTTGGCTTTATAAGTGTTTTTCTTCGTGGTCTTGGCCATTTTAGGGTAAGAATGTTTTCAGGGCTTTTTTCAGAAATCCGCCGGCAATTTTAGGCAAGTCTCCCTTGGGCAATTCCTGGCTCCAGAGAATCAAGCCGAGCACCGCCGCGTATTCCGGATCTTCCAGGTAGCGACTGACGGCGGAAGAAATCGCTTCAAAGCTGGACGGCTGGGCCAGGCCCATCCCGACCGAGAGCTTGAGATCGGTCCTAAACAAATCCTGGAGGCCGGGCAGTTTGGCTCCGCCGCCCGTGAGCTGCGCTCCGCCGGGCAGATGATTTAGTCGGCCGATGGATTTTAGTTCATCGTTAATCAAATCACAAATTTCGCTCAATCTCGACTCAATCACCTCGGCCACGAATTTTCGGGACGGCGCCCCCTTGAGCTCGGGGCTGATTTTTTTCAAATCAATGGTCTCTTTGGCCGAAAGATCGCGCGCCGAAGCGTAACCGTATTCCAATTTTATCTTTTCCGCCGCCTCGACGGGAATCTTAAGGGCCACCGCCAGATCGCTCGTCACGTGCCCTCCGCCCACGCCCAGAACTTTGGCGTGAATCAGCTTGTTTTCTTCATAAACCGCCAAACCGGTGGTCTGATAACCGATATCAATCAGGAGGACTCCCAACTCTCGCTGCGACTTGGTTAAAACAGCCAAGGCCGAAGCTAAGGGAGAAAAGATAAGACAGGAAACGCTGCCCTTGGCCGCCTCGACGCACTTAACCAAATTTTTGACGGCCGGCTCGAAGGCGTCGATTAAAAAACTGACCACTTCCAATCGCGAACCGGTCATGCCCAGCGGATCGCTCACTTCCCCCACCCCATCGACGATAAACTCCTTGGTCAAGGTGTGAATCAGCATCCGGTTGGCCGGCAGGGTAACCGCCTCCGAAGCCTGAATCACCCGATTCACGTCATCCCGATAAATCTCGGAGTTGGCGTGGGAAACGGCGATGATTCCCCGGGAGGACTGCATCTTGACGCCCGTCCCGTTCACTCCCAGATAGATATTGCGTAAAGCCGGCTTAAAATCCCGGCCGATTTCCGCGAGAACTCCGCTAAGGCTCTCCAGGGCCTCGCGAGCGTCCACAATCACCCCCCGGCGGAAACCCTTCGCCGGCCGACTTACGCCTCCTCTCAAAACAAGCGTTCGGCTTTTTGCCGACGGTTCAGCCACCACCGCCATGATGGTCTCCGTGCCCACGTCTAAGCCTAAAATTTGATTT
>DATKRQ010000030.1:0-3756 GCA_035532135.1 Candidatus Tyrphobacter sp. | reverse complement strand
TCGGGCCGCCGACCGGAAGAGATTGAGATTATCCGGATGAACCTCTTTCGTTACCTCAACAAAATCTCCGCCCAGTCTCATAAACGAATCAGCCCTTAAGAAAACAATCTCGTCTTTAGCCGGCACCGATTCAAAATCACGTCCCCTTTCGGCCAAAAACTTTTCCATCGGTTCGTCTGTTTCTATTTTATGAAACAAAGGATTGTTTCTTCGGGGATCGGAATTTTTTATAGAAATCAATTCCCTAACAGTCGACTGGCCGTCGCCCATCACGCTGGCCGGTAATTGCTTCGCGCAAAATACGTCATTAAAACCGATAACCGTCGCCCGATAGACGAAAGCGTTGTCTATATGCCTTTCTACGATAAACGATGGTTCGTATTTCACCGCTTTTTTAATAGCCCGTTCAAGATCGTTCTTATTCAGAATGCCCGTCGTCACGTGCCGGCTTACCGAGCCGCTTCTCGGCTTCACCACCACCGGAAAGCCAAGTGTTTTTACGCCGTAATCAAGCGCTTTTCTCTTTTGCCAAAACCAGAAAGCCCGGCCTTCGGCCACGGGAAAGCTGTTTTCTTTGAGCCACTTTTTTGTTTTTTCTTTATCGTCGATCGCCGAAAGCGCGCTTAAGCTCGCGGAAAAAACCACCGGCAGGCTGTCAAAGTGAACCGTTTTCTCTCCCAGCTCTACCTTAAAATGACCCGTATGTCCCCAAGGGCCCCAAAGAGCTTCGGTTTTTATCCCTCTTTTTTTCAGCTCGTTGACAAAGCAGGCGCTCCGCGGCTCGATGGCCGAAAGATTAAAGTCGGTTCGCCAGGAAGCCAGACCCGAAAAAAGGAAAACCCTTTCCCAAAACAATCCCAGGAAAGATTCTGTTTTCAAGGAAAGAGGAACTTGAGGCAAGCTACCCACCAAACCGTCGAGCCAAGTGCTCAAATGATAAAAAGAGCTTAAGCCGCAATCCTCGCAAAAATATTTTTTCTTCGACATAAGCTAGCCAATAGTGCCCGGGGTGGGACTCGAACCCACAAGTCCTTTCGGACAGAGGATTTTAAGTCCTCCGCGTATGCCATTCCGCCACCCGGGCCTTAAGGACGCTTCCATTCTATCCGGTGAGCCGCCGGTCTTCAAGAAATCCTAAGACTTTCGATTTCGGCCAGCCGCCTCCGGTAGCGCTCGCTGTTTTTAAATTCCGCCTGGAGCCAGACGCTCACGATTTTTTTGGCCTGATTGACGTCTATAAAATCGGCCGGCAATGAAAGGATGTTGGTATCGTCATCTGTTTTCGAAGCCATGGCCTGGTCGGGTGAAAAAGCCAAAACCGAGCGCACTTGGGGAAAACGGTTCGCCACAATGTCCATTCCCACGCCCGAGCCGCAGACGAGAACGCCCCGGCTGCCCGCGAAATTGGCGTTGACTTTGCCTGCCACCGCCGCCGCGAATTTCGGATAATCGTCGTTGGGATCCTCCCCCCGGCTCCCTAAATCAATCACTTCGTAGCCCTCGCCTGTCAGAAGTTTCTTTATTTCTTCCTTTAAATTAAAGCCGCGGTGATCGGCCCCGACATAGATAATCATCAGATGATGCTCGCCACATTTTTGACATGCTTAACCAGTGTCGAGACGTAACCCCACTCGTTGTCATACCAAGAAAGGACCTTCACCAAATCGCCGTCGATTACTTTGGTGTAATTCAAATCGGCGACGGCTCCGAAAGGCAGGCCGATGATATCGGAAGAAACCACCGGATCCTCAACCACGCTAAAAATCCCCGCCCATCTCGGTTCCTGGGCCGCCTTTCTGAAGATGTCGTTAATCTCCTCGACCGAAGTTTTTCTTTTGGCCAGAAAAGTAATGTCGGCGATCGAGCCTGTGAGAACCGGCACCCGAAAAGCCAAGCCGTCGAATTTTCCGGCAAGCTCCGGAATGGCCCGCGCAACCGCAATAGCCGCGCCGGTGGTCGAGGGAACAATGTTCGCCGCCGCCGCCCGGCCGCGCCTGAAGTCGTGTCCCTTGGTCGGGCCATCGGCCAGATTCTGAGTCGTCGTATAGCCGTGGACGGTGCTTAAAACGGCCTTCATAATACCCGGGTTCTCGGACATAATCTGGATCACCGGCGAGGCGGAGTTCGTCGTGCACGAACCATTCGAGGTTAAAACAACCGTCTGGAGCTCGTTTTCGTTAACGCCCATCAGAACCGTCTTTCCCTCCACGCCGTCAGGATCCTTGGCCGGAGCGGTGATAATCACCCTCTTCGCACCGGCCGTAATATGGGCTTTTGCTTTTTCGTACTCTTCGAAGAAACCGGTTGATTCGACCGCGATATCCACCCCCAAGTCTTTCCAAGGAAGAAGCGCCGGATCCTTGACCTGAAGCACTTTGATAATTCTGCCGTCGACTACCAAATTTCCGTCCTTCACTTCCACCGACTTCTCATATCGGCGATAGGTCGTGTCGTATTTCAAAAGATAGGCCAGGTTATCGAGGTTGCCCAAATCGTTTATCGCCACGATTTCCACTTCCGGCGCGTCGAAAATTTGCCGGAAAA
This sequence comes from Candidatus Tyrphobacter sp., assembly GCA_035532135.1. Classification (GTDB taxonomy): domain Bacteria; phylum Patescibacteriota; class Minisyncoccia; order UBA6257; family Colwellbacteraceae; genus DATKRQ01. Next base: position 1,212 of record DATKRQ010000030.1, on the reverse strand, counting down.
ACAGCCGGCCGATCCGGCCAAAACCATTGATTCCCACCTTAGCTTTCGTCATTGTGTTTTCTTTTATTTATTTCTCGCCTTTGCCTGGAATTATATCACCCCAAAAACTCATGACAAGGAAACTTCCTCTCCGATTTCAAAACCGAATTTAGCGACCGCACCGGATTCAATTTCCAGAACCGAATCCACGAGTTCCCTCGGCCAGTAAAGCTTTGTTTGCCAGATATTCTTGGCCGGCGGACAATTTTTCTCGAAGCCGACCACCTTCCCCTTCTTCAACCAAAGGATGTCGATTGGAAAAGCCATTCCCTTCATCCAAAAAATAGGAAAGGCCGGCCTCTTAAAAACGAAGAGCATCCCCTCGTTTTCTCCCAATGTCTTTCGACCGGCGAGGCCCCGGCTTTTTTCCCCGAAGTTCTTGGCCAGCTCAACCGAAAAGGGTCGGCCGGCGATTTTAATTTCTCTTTTTTCCATTTTCTAATTTCCCGCCCAGAACGAGCTGGTAGGCGGCGATGCCGAAAGCGACCGAGACGTTCAGCGACTCTTTTTTGCCGAGCATCGGGATTTCGATGGCCGCATCGGCCAGGGCCAAAATCTTCTTGGGCAATCCCGTAACTTCATTCCCCAAGAGGAGCGCGAGCTTCTCCGTCTTCGGCTTGAATTTATTGAACGACAACGACCGGTCGGATTGTTCGAGCGCCAAAATAAAATAGCCGTTCTTCTTGAGCTTTCCAATAAGCCTCGCTGGCGTCTTGGCTTTTCCCCAAGCCAAAGATTTTTCCGCCCCCAAGGCTACCTTGGCGATATCGGATCTCGGCCGGCCGAATTGATCGATTGGCTCAGGAGTGATGCCCGTAAGATAAACTTTCTCGAAACCGGCCGCGTCAGCCGTCCGAAAAATCGAACCGACATTCAAGGCGCTCCTAATATCCACCAGAACCGCGATCAATCTAACTCTTTTGCCCCGGTCTTAGAGCACGATGTTTCTGGACCTTCGTTACCCGATTCTTATCGTCAACAAAAACGACTACCGGATTCAAATCCTTCAACTCCCCCGGTTCTAGATAGGCCTCGCCGATAATAATCACCTTATCACCCGGTTGGAAGTGGCGAGCCGGCGGGCCATTTAGGCAAATATCTCCGCGCCCTCTTTTGCCAGCTATAATATACGTCTGCCAAAGGGTGCCATTCGAAACGTTCGTAATATTAACC
>DATKRQ010000029.1:0-8739 GCA_035532135.1 Candidatus Tyrphobacter sp. | reverse complement strand
AAATTTACATCGAAAAAGATGATTCCCTCGAGGGGATTCTGAAAAAGATTTTTCAAAACAAAGAGAAGGAAATCATCCTCTATGTTCCAAGGAGCGCGGCGATTACGAGATCGGTCAGCTATTTCAATACCCTGAAAAAGGAAGCGGAAAAGGTCGGCAAAAGTCTGAAGATAGAATCGGTCGACAAAGAAGCGCTGGAGTTGGCCGCTTTGGCCGGCCTGAATTCCGAAAGCTCCTTTTTTAAATCCAGATTGAGGCCGGTGGCCGACATTTTGCCTTCTCGGGCCAGCCGCGCCGAGCCTAGGCCGAATCAAAAAGACAAGACCGAAGAACCGATGAGAGAGGAAGACGATGAAGGAGCCGATTGGTTTGAAAGAGAGCCGGAAAAGCCGGGGACAAAAAAGACTTCGCCGAAAAGAAGATCTCCGCTCCGGAATTTCACCTTTATTTTCTTCTTGGTGGTTATCCTCGGAGCGGGCGGCGGCGCGGCCTACTTTTATTTGCCGCGAGCCGAAGTCGATTTAACTTTTAAAAAGACCGATTGGAATTTTGCCGGCGAACTCAAGGCTCAGACGAACCTCAGCCAATTGGGAGTGAGCGGCCAGATTGTGGCCGTGCCGGCCAAGGAGATGGATTTAAGCAAAAGCTTGACTCAGGTTTATCCCGCGAGCGGTAATCAGTATGTTTCCAAAAAAGCGACCGGAGTGATTACCGTTTACAACGCTTATAGCACCGCGAGCCAAATTTTGGTTCGGACGACGAGATTTACGAGTCCGAACGGCCATGTGTTTCGAACCGACACGGAAGTGGTGGTGCCGGGAGGAACTTTAAGCGGCGGAAAATTGATGCCGGGGAAAATCGACGTCGCGGTAACAGCCGCCGCCCCGGGCGCCGACTATAACATCGGCCCGACTTCCCGCTTCAGTATCCCCGGATTCCAGGGTTCGGCCAAGTACAACGGCTTTTACGGTTCCTCGACCGGATCCATGACGGGCGGCTTGGTGGGCGGAGCCAAGGTGCCGACGAGCGAGGACGTTAAGTCCGCTTTCCAAAAGACGGAAGCCGCCTTGACCCAGGATCTCCAAAGCGAGGTTTCGCTTCAGCTTCCGAGCGATGAAAAACTGGTCGCCGGAGCCGGCACTTTCACGGTTACCAAAACCGATTCCGCGAGCATCGCCGATGGTTCGGGTAATTTCGCCGTCACCGTTTCGGAAACATATAAAGCCCTGGCCTTTAAGGAGGCCGACGTCCTTTCCGCTTTCGCCGGCGAAGTGGCCAATCAGGCGAAGACTAATCTTGTAATCAACAATTATTCTCTAAACTACGGATCGGCTCAAGCCGATGTTGCTCACGGCATTCTTTCCGTCCCGCTTGAATTCAAATCTTCCTGGATACCGGCTTTTGATTCGACGGGCTTCAGGGCTAAAATCGCCGGACAGAGCGAAACGGATTTAAGAAAGCTCATTTTAGCCATTCCCGACCTGGAAAGCAGTTCGGTTAAGTTATGGCCTTTCTGGGTTACCCGGGTGCCGAAAAATTCCAATAGCCTCAAAATTTTAGTTCGATAGCTTGTTCGGGGGGTTGGCCGACTGACCGGAGAGGGGGTTAAAGCCTAAGATGGATTATCCTTAAGGAAGATGAGATCGCGATATCATTTTTTAATTTTTTCGGCGGCGGTTTTGGTCATTATTTCAGGCGTTTATTTGATTTCTTCCCACACGGGCCTGATTGGTGGCTTCAAGGAACCGGGAAGCGCGACATCGGCTGAAATCAAGCCGGCCCCGCCCGCGCCGCCTAAAATTCAGGTGAAAATCGATGACGCCGCCGCTTACGGTGCCTTTGATTTAAAAGGCGAAGAAATTCTCGGAAAAAACACGGAAAAGGTTTGGCCCCTGGCTTCCCTGACCAAGCTGATGACCGCTTATGTGGCTTTAAAATATATTCCTTCGACCGATTTGATTGAGTTTGATAAGTCGTCCCTTGAAGTCGGAGGCAATGCCGGCCACCTGGAGGTGGGGGAGGAATATCCGCTTCCCGAGATGCTCAAGGTGATGCTTATGATGTCGAATAACGGGGCGGCTCAATCAATCGCGGTTCATTACGGCTACGACAAATTCGTGGCGGCTATGAATACCGAGGCTCAGGCGCTGGGTCTCGGTAACACCCACTACGCCGATCCGACCGGTCTTTCGGCGGATGACACTTCGACGGTCGCCGATATGAGCAGGCTGGTTGATTTTTTGTGGCAAACCAAGCCGGAGATATTCGAGCTCACCCGGCCGCAGACCGGAGTGGTAACGGCGGCTAACACCGGAACGACTCACAATCTTTGGAATATCGATCAATTTTCCGGCAGACCGGATTTCCTGGGCGGGAAAACCGGCACGACGCCCGAGGCCAAGGATAATCTAATCGCGATTTTCGGGAATTCCGCCAAAACCAATCCGATCGTCGCCATCGTTTTCGGCGCCGATCATCGCTATGAAGACGCCCAAGTAATCATAAAAAGCGCCCAACAATGATTATCGCCGAAGCCCTTAAGGTTCTGATTACGACCATCGTCGCCTTTCTTCTGGCTCTTTTTATTTCTCCTTTCGTTTACCGTTTAATCGTCGGGCTGAAATTTAAAAAACAGATCAGGGTGAGCCGAGAGGCGCCGATTTTTTCCAAGCTTCATAAAGGAAAAGAAGGGACGCCCACCATGGGCGGAATAATTATCTGGGGAACGGTTCTTATTTTGGCCGTCGTCTTTCTGGTTCTTCATTATTTTCTCGACAGCTTCTGGGATTACGCCAATTTTCTCGATCGTTCCCAGACCTATCTGCCCCTGGCCTTTTTTTTTGTGGCCGCTCTTTTCGGCCTCTTCGACGACCTTATGGGAGTCCGACGGATCGGGCCGAATGGCGGAGGCCTGCATATGCGGCATAAAATAATTGGCTATATCGTTTTGTCGGCTTTGGGCGCTTGGTGGTTTACGGTGAAACTCGGCTGGTCGAGCATTCATATTCCGTTTCTCGGCGTCTATAATATCGGCTGGTGGTACATTCCCATATTTATGTTCGTGGTTTTCGCGAGCGCTTTTTCAGCCAACGAGACTGATGGTTTGGACGGACTTTTGGGCGGCGTTTCCCTTTTCGCCTTCGGCGCTTTGACGGTGGTCTCTTTCGCCTCGGGCCTCTACAATTTGGCGGCCCTGAACGGAGCGATTGCCGGCGCCCTCTTGGCTTTTCTTTGGTTTAATATCTATCCGGCCAAATTTTTCATGGGCGACACGGGCGCGATGGCGCTGGGGGTGATGCTGGGCATTACGACAATGCTAACGAATACCGCTTTTCTTTTACCCTTCTTCGGCGTCATCCTGGTTATTGAATCGGTTTCCGTTATCATCCAGCTTTTTAGCAAGAAGGTTTTTAAGCGGAAGGTGTTTCTTTCGACGCCCATTCATCACCACTTTGAGGCTCTGGGCTGGCCGGAATCTCAGGTAACGATGCGCTTCTGGATTATTTCCATCGTTTTCACCGGTTTGGGATTGGTAATATTTTTCGCGGACAAGATTTTCTTCCGTTGATTTTTTAGCCCAAGGCCTCGGCTTCTTCTTGGGATTCGCGCGTTGTGGCTCGTCGCGCGATGTGCGATAATTAAAGGAACTGTTTTTTTCGACCTTATGAATTTGCTTATAAAAAACGTTCAGGTCGCCGATGGCGAGAAAGATGATGTTTATAAAGCTGACGTTTTGATTCAGGGAGGAAAAATTTCGGCTGTCGGCGATCTGAAGGAACATTCGGCTTCGCGGATAATCGAGGGAATGGGAAATTATCTGACACCCGGCTTCATTGACGTTCACACCGAAGCCGATCACTCGCTCGGTCTTTTTTCCGAGTCGGACATTCTCCGGATAAAAGAAGCGGGAATCACGACTTTGGCGGGCGGCCAGGACGGCTTTTCTTTGGCCCCCCAGCTCGGTCGGCTGGAAAATTTCGGAGGGACGGGAAGGGAAGAGGGGGAAGTTAATTCCCACTGGCGGACGCTCAGCGATTTTTGGGGAGTCCTTGAGAAAAAAATTCGGCCGGCTTTGAACTTCGGCACTTTCGTGGGAGAGGAGACGGCGCGGCGATTCCTGGCTTCGGGAAGCGAAGATAAGCTTTCTCGGCCGGAATTAGCCGCCTTTAAAAAACTTCTGGAGAAAAATTTGGCCGAAGGCGCCCTGGGCGTTTCAAGCCGGCTTCACGCCTCCCGCCGCGGGGATTATCGCGAATGGCTTCCTCTTTTAAGGGAAGCCGGCGCGGTTTGGTCGCTTCGGGTGCCTTACGGTCAAAACGCTTTTGAGCTTCTTTCCGAGGCCACCGCTTTGGCCGACGAACTCGGGGTGAAGCTCGCGGTGAGCCACTTTGAATCCTTAATGAAGGAAGAAAAGGATCTCCAGAAAACAATCGGGCTCATCAGATCGAATAAGCGGATTTTTTGGAGCTTCGACGCGAGCGAAAACGGCGTTTATCCTTTTTCTTATTTTTTGCCGGACTGGCTTCGGGAAAGCAAAGGCGATCCGTTGGCCCTCCTTGCCGAACGGCGGAACGAGGTGAGGCTTTTAAAAAGTTTCTCGGGTTTAGATTTCGGGAAACTCGCAATCGTTTCGGCCTACCAGCACAAGAATTTAGTCGGCAAAACACTCGAGGAAGTGGCTGAAGATTTGGCCGTGCTTCCGGTTGAGGCCTTCATCCACCTTCTGCGTTCCGCTCACTTGAGGGGGAGTCTGGTTTATAAGGAAGCGATGCCTGAAACGCTAAAGAGATTATTGGACGAGCCGAACGTCTTTGTTTCTTCCGAGCGGAGCGGCTGGGCCAACGGCTCGGATCGGGGGTGCTTGGCTTATCTTACGGCGGCGATTAAGGAAAAAAATCTGACTTTAGCCCGGGCAATCAAAAAACTCACCATTCAGCCGGCTTCTTTTTTGGGTTTCAGGGGTCGCGGTCTCGTCAAAGAAGGCTATTGGGCCGATTTACTGCTCCTCGACAAGGACAATCTCACGCTTAAGACAAGTTTGGTTAACGGCGGCCGGGGCGGACGCGCCCTCCGGCGCACCTTGAATTAATTTTTATGTTCAAAAAGCAGGTCGATTTGATAATTTTAATCTCCCTTATCCTGCTCGTGGTTTTTGGCTTGATTGAGCTCTCTTCGGCTTCTTCCGATTTGGGAAAAGTCGTTTTTAACGATGCTTACTATTATCTGAAGCACCAGATTTTTTACGGCTTGAGTTTCGGAGTACTCGGTTTTTTGATCGGCGTGCTTGTCCCTTATAAGCGGTATAAGAAAATTACCCCTCTTCTTCTCATTATTAATCTTGTTTTTCTCTTGGCTCTTTTCACCCCCTTAGGCGTTTCTTCGGGCGGAGCGGAGCGCTGGCTTAAGCTGGGGCCGATTATCTTTCAGCCGACCGAGCTCCTGAAGATAACGCTGGTTCTTTATTTGGCCGCTTGGTTTTCCAACGGCCGGATGAATCGAAGAAATTTTTTGGAGGGATTTTTGCCATTCATCGCCATCGTGGGCTTCATCGGTCTCCTGCTTCTTTTCCAGCACTCCACCTCGGCAGCCGTGATTTTAACCCTCGCCGCTTTGGCTATCTATTTCGTGGGCGGGGCCAATCCCAAATATCTGGCCGCCATTTTCGCCTCGGGCTTTCTGGTTCTGGCGCTCGCGGTCTGGCTCACGCCGTATCGTTTCGCTCGGATCGCCACCTTTCTTCATCCGAGCGAGAACGCCCAGGGGTCGTCATATCAAATAAACCAATCGCTCATCAGTATCGGCTCGGGCGGTTTTTGGGGGGTGGGCTACGGCCAGTCGGAAATAAAGCGTTATTTGCCGGCCCGGATCGATGATTCGATTTTCGCCGTTTTGGCCGAAGAATTCGGTTTTGTCGGCTCGACCTTCCTTATCGCGGCCTACCTCCTTTTGATTATCAGGGGTTATCTTTTGGCTCGGGATACCAAAGATTCCTTCGCCAGACTGATTCTGGTGGGCTTTTCGACCATCTTGGGCGTCCAGGTTTTCATCCATATCGGAGCCAACACCGGTTTGATTCCTTTGACGGGCGTGCCTTTGCCCTTCATAAGCTACGGCGGGACAAGTCTCGCGATTTTTATTACCATGGCGGGAATGATGTTGGGAATCAGCAAATATGCCTAAAGAAGAAAAAAACAGGGGGGAGGCGAGGATAATGATCACGGGCGGGGGAAGCGGCGGCCATATTTATCCGCTCGTTTCGGTCTCGGCCGAGATTCAGATTTTATCGAGTGAAGACCGGCGAAAGATAAGAATCGATTATCTCGGCGCCTACGGTCCGTATAAAAATCTACTTGAAGAAAACGGCTTGAAGGTTTGGGGTATTATCGGCGCCAAACTACGCCGTTATTTTTCCTTACGGAATTTCATTGACGGTTCGCTTTTCGCGCTGAGTCTTATCCAGGCGCTTTTCAAGGTTTTCTGGATTATGCCCGATGTTGTTTTTTCAAAGGGCGGTCCGGGCTCGCTCGCGGTGATTTTAGCCGCCAGATTCTATCGGATACCGGTTATTATTCACGAGTCGGATGCCGTGCCGGGGCTCACAAATGTCTTAAGCGCTAGATTTGCCGAGAAGGTTGCCATCTCTTTCCCCTCGACTCAGAAGTATTTCGGTGCAAAATCCGTCTTGACGGGCAATCCCATCCGGTCGTATCTCTTGGGGCCGGCCTTTGAAGAAGGGGGAAGTGACGCAGACGAGAAAAGGCTGGCCCGGGAGTTTTTGAAATTCGACGTTCAAAGGCCGCTTGTGCTTTTCTTGGGGGGCTCGCAGGGTTCGACGCGGCTCAATGATTTCGTTCTGGAAAACCTGAAACTCCTCCTTTCCCGGTTCCAGATATTCCATCAGACAGGCAAACAGAATTACGAGTCGGTCCTCTCGCGGGTCGGTGAGGCGGAGAGTGATCTTAGCGACGAAGAGAAAAAAAGCTATCGGATTATCGACTATTTCGAAAAGGACGTGAGAATCGCCTTGAGAGCGGCTGATTTGGTGGTCGGCCGGGCGGGCTCGGGCAGTATTTTCGAGATTGCCGCTTTCGGCCGGCCGGCCATTTTAATCCCCTTGCCCGAGGCGGCTCAGAATCACCAATTGGCGAACGCCAAGGAATATGCCGCCTCCGGCGCGGCCAAGGTCGTTGAGGAGGTCGACTTGAGTACTGATTTATTTTTAAAGGAAGCGATCAGGATATTGACTGACGACGACGCGAATAAGGCGATGATCGAGGCGGCTCTCAAGTTCGCCAAGCCCGAAGCGGCCGAAGAAATCGCGAAACTCATTTTCAATTCAATCGGCTTATCTTCGTCCGCGTAGACCCACTCTTTTCAAATTTCTTGGTTATGAGATATAATTAAGGAAATCTCGATGCCCAGCAAAGAATTATCCTCCAGACGAGAGAGAGAGAGAGACGAACTCCGGCTTTCGTCTTGATTCCTGTCCGAAAGAACTGGCTCCGCTTTCAAACGATCGATTCCGAACGCGGGTAGAAGAGCGAAACTCTTTCACTCTCATTGAACTTCTGATCGTGATTGGCATCATCGCGATTCTCGCGGCGGCCGTGATTTTGGTTCTCAATCCCGCCCAACTCCTCGCCCAGGCCAGGGACTCGACCAGAGCCTCCGACATGTCGAGCTTGAAAACCGCCCTCTCCCTCTACGAAGAAGACGTCTCGCCTCTTTCCTTGGGAACCGCGGGCAAGGTCTACGTCTCCCTTTCGAACTGCACGGGTCTTCCCGCAAACTACGTCTGTCCGAGTTCTACCGATCTCCAAAAGACCGACGGTACGGGTTGGATACCGGTGGACCTCAACAACGTCTCCGTCGGCTCCCCCATTTCAAATCTTCCTCTCGATCCCACGAATACCACCTCTTCGGGCCTTTACTATGAATATATGACGGATGGCGGCTCGAATTGGTCGGTATCGGCCGTCCCCGAATCGACCAAATATCAAGACCAGATGTCCGCCTTTGGAGACTCCACCTCTCAAACCTTGGCCGGAGGCTATCCCGTGGGCTGGATATCCGTTCCCGGAAGCGGCACCTTCGGAACGACTTCCTTCTCTGTCATGAAGTACGACGCCAAGTGCTTGAATTCCCAAGGAACACCTCTTATCTCTCCCGAAGACGGCGCCTACCACGTCTATGCGAACTCGACCACTCCCTGCGTTTCTTCGAACTCCGAGTATGTCGCCTCGACTCCCTCGGGCTACCCCATTGCGGACATCGACCAGACGGATGCCGCGACCTATTGCAATACGATCGGAGCTCACCTTATCACGAACAATGAGTGGCAGACGATCGCCTGGAACGCGGAGAACGTCTCCTCGAATTGGTACGGAGGAGTCGTGGGAACGAACTACCTCTACTCCGGACACAACGACAACGCTCCGGCGAACGCCCTCCAGGCTTCGGCAGACGACACCCAGGGGTATTACCACGAAACGAACACCGGCGGGAATCAGAGAAGAACCCTCACCCTCTCGAACGGAAACGTCGTCTGGGACTTGGCCGGAAACGTCTGGGAGTGGACGAACGACACCATCGCGGGCACGAACGAACCGAACGCCGGAGTCGGCGTCTTCGCCTGGCACGAGTTCACCTCTATTACAAGCTGGGGAACGATGTCCCAGCAAACGGCCGGACCCTTGAACAGCTCCTGGAACTCCACCCAAGGGATGGGTGAGATATATT
>DATKRQ010000028.1:0-4304 GCA_035532135.1 Candidatus Tyrphobacter sp. | reverse complement strand
CGGATCCCGGCCCAGTTCCTGAGCCAGCTTTCTTTTGACCTGGGTGTATTTGGAAATCGTCTCAATCATATGAACCGGGATGCGGATGGTGCGCGATTGGTCCGCTAGAGCCCTCGTGATGGCCTGCCTGATCCACCAGGTGGCGTAGGTGGAAAACTTAAAGCCTTTCCGATAGTCGAATTTCTCGACCGCCCGGAAAAGGCCGATGTTTCCCTCCTGAATCAAATCGGAGATGCTCAAGGGACCGCGGCCGACATATCTTTTGGCAATCGAGACTACCAACCGCAGGTTCGATTTGATAAGTCTCTGTCTGGCCGATTCGTCCCCTCTCAATATCTTTTTCGCCAGGTCTTTTTCTTCGTCGCCCGTCAAAAGCGGGGTTCGGCCGATTTCCCGCAGATACATCTGAACGTTGTCCGGCACCGGATCGGAGAATTTTGTGGCCTCCAAAAGCTCCTTGGCGCTTACTTCCTCGCTCGGGGCTTCAATCAAAGAATCTATATAAACAACTTTAATGTTCTCGTTTTCCAGGCGATCGTAAATCTCCTCCAAGAATCCGGTTTCGGATTCAATCCGGGGGAAATAATTCAAAATTTCGAAATCGGTCACAAAACCCTTGGCCTGGCCGCGGGCGATGAGCTCCTCGAGCTGTTCTTTGTAAATTTCCTCCTTTCGGGAAGAAATTCTTTTCTTTCCGAGAACCGGCTTTTTTTTTGGGGGGGTTTTTTGGGGCGGCCTCTTTTTCCCCTTAGCGGGCTTGGGGCTGGGGCGCTTTGATTTCTTGAGGGCCTTTTTCGGGGATTTTTTCTTAGGTTTGGTTTTCATTTTTGATATCTTGGATTCTTTTCGAGATTTCGTCAAACGCCTTGAGTTTCGGGCTCATCTTCAAGGGATCGTTTTCCTTCTCCAAAAATCGGATTTCTCGGCCGACTTTTTCCTTTTCTTCCATCAAAAAAGCGATTTTCAATTCCTTGGTCAGGGAAGAAAATTCCTCCTTTTTCTTTTCCTCGCCGTAATCGGCGTAAAGCCCCGAGCGCAGACTGATTAAATTGACAAGCGAGTTTACGGCCTGGTCCTCGGTTTTATCCCGGCCCAGGAGCACCCGAGCCGCGAGTTCGTATCTGGCCGGAAAATATTTTTCGCAAGATTCAAGTCTTTCGCTCAGATTCCGGTCCGCTTCAATTAAACTGAGGAGGTGGAAGGCGATAAGCTCTCTTCGGGACGAGTGGCCGGTTTCCTCTTCCCCGGATTTCTCCTTGGGGGAAGAGATAATCGTCCCCGCTCCGGTTTTAATCATCTCCTCGGTCAAATCCGATTCTTTGAAACCGCTCCGTTCAGCCAGGGTTTTGAGCCAGTAGGCCCGTTCGATCGGGCTCCAGATGTTCTGGATTTTCTGAAGGAGAAAGCGCAGATTGGCTTTGATCTCAAGCCGGTTCAAGTCCGGAGAGAGCCGGCGGTCGATGAGATACTCGACGGCCGGCTTGGCCGATTTCAGGTCTTCTCCAAGCCTTCCTTTCACGGCCGCCTCGGCTGCGTCTTTATCCTTGCCCCAATCCACTACCGACACGCTGAAGTCGGCTTCGTTCAGAAGATCGATGGCCCGTTCGGCGGCCAAGACGCCGGCCGGATCGCTATCGAAGCCTATCGCCACCCGATCGGCGAGCCGCCTTAAAACCTTCAAGTGATCGGGGGTCAGAGCCGTTCCCGAGGTGGCCACCGCCCAATTGACGCCGGTTTGCCAAACCGAAAGAAAATCCATCTGACCCTCGAGAAGGAGAACCGATTTGCTCTCACGAATGAAAGTCTTGCTCTTGAAAAATCCGTAAAGGAGGCGGGATTTGTTGAAGATGGGAGTCTCGGGACTGTTGATATACTTGCCTACCCCTTCCGTTTCCAGCTCCGGCAAAAGCCGGCCGGAGAAACCGGCGATTTTCCCGAAGTGGTTGTGGATGGGAAACATAATCCGCCCCCGGAAACGATCGATGTTTTTCCCTTTATCCGTTTTTAAAACCAGACCCGAGCGGAGGATGTCCGAGAGATCAAATCCCTGGTTCAGGAGATAAAGAGTGAGCGCCTCGAAGTTCTGGGGGGCGAAGCCGACTTCGAATTCGCCGATTGTCTCTTCGTTTAATTTCCGGCTCTTAAGATAATCGCGGGCTCGGGCCGAAGCCCGAAGCTGGTCTTTGAAGAAATCGGCGGCCGCTTCGTTTACGCGGTACAAAACTCCGAACTGTTTCTCGTCGGCCGGGCTCAGGCGTTTCAGCTCGATGCCCGCCTTGTCGGCCAAAGTTTTCAGGGCCTCGGCAAAATCAATGTTTTCATAGAGCATCAAGAACTTGAAAATGTCGCCCCCCGAAGAACATCCGAAGCAGTGCCAAATTTGCCGCTCGGGCGAAACGATAAGCGAAGGAGTTTTTTCGGAATGGAAGGGGCAAACGGCTTTATAATTTTTTCCGGCCGGCCTGAGCTCCAGATATTCCTTGATGAAATCAACGATATCGATTCTTTCTTTTATCTCCTCGGTCGGTTTAAGCATGGGGTTAAGAGACGGTCTTCCGGCCCACCTCGGCGATCGCCAGATCCAAAAGCCTTTTGGGATTCAGGCCCGAAGCGGCCGCCGATTTTAAAAACAAGCCCGACCGGTGAAAATTCGGGATGGTGTCCGCTTCAAGAACGTAGAACGAGCCGTCTTCGGAAAGAATCAAATCCACTTTGGAAAATCCCGAAAGACCCAAGGCCTTATGCGCCCTCACGGCCGCGTGGCGCGCCTCTTCGCCTAACTTCGCGGGCAGACCGGTTTGGTTTCGTCCGGCCGCCGCCTTGACCGGCGCGAGCGGCAAGACATCGCCCCGCTGTTCAATAAGACCGACGGAATAGACTTCGCCGAAAACGTAATCCTGGATCATCACCTCTTGGCTAAAACCGAAGGCCTTCTGAAGGGCGGGGTAAAGCTCGTCCCCCGTCCGCACCAGAGTGACACCCAGGGCGGATCCTTGATCAACCGGCTTAACAACGACGGGCAAGTTGATTTCTTTTTTCAGACCGTTGTCGCTCCAGACCCTATCCCGCTTGTCCACCACCAAAAATTCCGGCGTGAGAAGTCCCGCGGCCCGGAAAAGCCTTCCGGCTAAGGCTTTGTTGGCCGCCAAAGCGCTCGATAAAACTCCGCTTCCCCAGTAGGGCAAGTGGAGATTTTCGAGTTCTTCCTGAATTTCCCCGTCTTCCCCATAACGACCATGAAGAGCAATCAGGGCCAGATCGGTCGAGCGAGCCACTCCTTCGGGATCAGTCTCCCAATGTTTTTGGCGATCGACAAAAACCGGTTGGGGCTCATATTTATTAACATCCAAAAGGCCGAAAATGTTTCCGGCGCTCAAAAGAGAAGCCTCGTGCTCGTACGAAGGCCCGCCATAAAAAATCACTACCTTAAGCCGCCTCATTTAGAGAGGAGTATAGTGGAGCGGGAACGACAAATCAATTTTAATCAGTCTTATTTCGGCGACCGTCTAATCCCCAAAACCGGCCGGCTTGGAAGGCGATGAGGATGAGAAAAGAAATTATCAGGATAACGTGCTGATCGACGACAAATCCGTTAGCCACCAAGGGGAACTGATTGTCCGCGAAATAATAGAGAGTCATAAGGATAATCCCCAAAACGGAAGCGAGCCTCGTCCACAGCCCCAGGATTAAAACCAAGCCGATGAGCGTGAGCCCCCATTCGTTCAAAAGATTGACCGGGCCGATCAAGGCTGGCTGATTCAGAGCCTGATAAAAGGCGGGAAAGGTTTTGGCCGTTTCCAAAAGGCCTGAAGCGCTCCAGCCGGAAGTAAAAATTTTGGTGATACCGGCGTAAAGAAGCTCCCAGCCGACCGCGAGCCTCAGAATCAGAAGATAAAGTTTTTGATTTTTAGTCATCTTGTTTAGATTTTATTATTTCAATCCGACCTTTTTAAGCGATCGTTATTGATGGACGCAGGAAACCATATAAAGCGGATGGCTGTTGCTGTCTACTCCGTACTGAACCGTGGTTTGAGTGTATCCTGGCTGGCACAAGAAAACATTGCCGACACTTCCGGTCGTGTTAAGACACGCCATACTACAGCTAATGCCGTTATAAGTGCTGTAATATTCCGACTGATAAGCAAAAGTGGTGGCCGAAGCCCCCGATGCCGACCACAAAGGAGCGCCGGTATAATAATAAGTGCCTCCGATATCCGTCCCTGTGCAATTGGCCCCGGAGTAATAGTAAATATCCGGCCAGCCGCTACAGGCGGAGTTGGTGAGCGCGTTGTAGGTATTCCAAA
>DATKRQ010000027.1:0-5650 GCA_035532135.1 Candidatus Tyrphobacter sp. | reverse complement strand
TGGGAAACTTCGAAAGATAAGGCGAGACGATTTTTTGCGAGTGTGGTTTGATTTTGAAGGTCGTTATATCAGGCCGGATGAGCTTATCGTTCGACAAATCATCGCTATTAATAGAAATTAATTTATAGAGCGCGTCTATGTTTAAGAAATATCACCTCGCCGAGGATGCAAAAATTAAGACTAGTTCTATCCCTGGGCCAAAGTCGATTGCATTACTTAAGAAACAAGAAGAGCTAGAGAGCCAGAACCGTTCATATCCAAGGGGTATCCCGTTGGCTTTTGGTAGAGCGAAGGGGTCGGTCGTAGAAGACGTTGATGGCAATCAGTATATAGACTTTATCTCTGGATGTGGAGTATTTAATCTTGGGCACAATAATTCATATATTATTGATGGGTTAAAGAAATCAGAAGGATTGATCACTCAGGCGGTTGATTTTCCTACAGAAGCCAAAATTGTATTTATGGAGAAACTGTCGAAAATGCTTCCACCTTCACTTCGTGGCAATATTAGAATCAATTTTGGTGGGCCGACAGGATCTGATGCGATTGAGGCTGCCCTTAAATTGGCGCGGATAGTGAAGGGTCGTCAGGGTATTATGGCTTTTCAGGGCGGTTATCATGGTATGACAACCGGAGCACTTAGCGTGACTAGCAGAATTGCTTATCGGAATGGTTCAATTCCGTTGGATGGAAATGTGTCTTTTATGCCTTATTGTAGCCCGTATCGGTGTCCTTTCGCTAAAAACGCTCAGCCATGCGGTGAAGAATGTATAAAATATTTTCAGAATTGTTTAGAAAATCCTCATTCAGGAATCAGCAAGCCAGCAGCGATATTGCTTGAGCCAGTCCAGGGAGAAGGAGGAACGTATATTCCAACGAAAGGTTGGCTGGAAAAAATAGTGGAAATTGCTCATCGGAATGATGTTCTCGTTATTTTTGATGAAGTTCAATCTGGATTTTTTAGAACCGGAAAATTATTTGCCTCTGAGCATACTAACGCTTTGCCAGATATCGTTGCGATGTCGAAAGGTATTGGAGGTAATGGTTATCCGTTATCATTAATACTCTATAAGAAGGAATTGGATGTGTGGGCACCAGGTACTCATATTGGCACTTTTCGTGGTAATCAGCTCGCAATGGCTGCTGGATCGCTAGCGATGGAGTTTATTCAAAAATTTAATGTTGAGGATCATGTGAAAGAAATGAGTTCATTAATTTTAGAAAGACTTATGTCGATTAAGAAACAATTTTTCAACATCGGAGATGTGCGCGGTATCGGTATGATGTTTGGTATTGAATATGTTAAAAATAAAGAAACTAAAGAGCCTTTTCCTGAAATGGCACGGGCCGTGAAAAAAAGGTGTTATGAGAACGGGCTTTTAATTGAAATTGGCGGTTATTACGGTAACGTTCTTAGATTTTTGCCGGCGCTTATCATAACGCCAGATCTTATTGCAAACGGTTTGGCGATTTTTGAAAAGGCGAATATACAAGCCTCTTAAGAGACCTGTCAGGGTCACCCTCGAAAGGGTGCTCATAGATGTTGCCGGACCTGGATTCGAACCAGAATAAACAGCTTCAAGGGCTGCTGTCCTACCATTAGACGATCCGGCATTTTATCTCTATTTTACCCGTGATATACTGAAACTTCAAGTTTTTATGGCCAAGGATTTTTTAACCAGGGTCGGTCTTGAGACCCTCAAAAAGAAAATTTTAGAACTCGAGGCCGAACTCCGGGAACTGAGAAAGGGAAAGGCGGAGGCCTTCCAGTTCGGCGGCAACGGTTATCATGAAAACGCTTCTTATGAAGAGATTATGAGGCAGGAGTTTTTGCTGGAGTCGAAGATAGGCGGTCTGGGGGAGAAAATTAGGGAAGCGGCGCTTGTAAAAAGCCTAAACAAAGGCGGGGATAAAATTGAAATAGGGTCGAGCGTCAGGATAAAATTAGGAGGCGAAAGGGAGATCGTGTTTGAGATTACCGATTCGGTGATGACCGATCCGTTTGCGGGGAAAATCTCCGCCGCGAGTCCCCTGGGCCGAGCTTTGATTGGAAAACGAGCGGGCGAAGATATAGAATATGAGACGGAAGGAAACATCTTCCGGCTAAAAATTTTGGAAATAAACTGATGTCCAAGAAAAACAAACTCTTCAAAAGCAATAAGTCGAAAACGATTGCTTTCGTTATCATTTTCGGAATGCTTGTTTTCGGCGGCCTCTCGACACTTTTCCTTAAACCGAATAATCCTCAATCGGGTAATCAGAATTCAAACCTCGGCTCGTTGCCGGTCGTTGATCCGAGCGGTCTCCCGGGAATTCGAACGACTTCCGCTCCCTGGCCGCCGGAAATCAACAGTCTCTTGGCCCGCTTGAGCGCTATCAATCTGCCAGCCTTGTCCCAAGAGGGGACGGCGCTCCATATACACCAGCACTTAGACGTATCCATTGAAGGCAAGAAAATTCCGGTACCGGCTGATATCGGCATTGATACCCAAGGCGGCTTTATTTCACCGATTCACACCCACGACGGCACGGGAATCATCCACGTTGAGTCGCCGACGGTTCGGAATTTCTATCTCGGCCAGTTTTTCGACATCTGGGGCGTCCGTTTCACGAGCCAGTGTCTGGGAAGCTATTGCGCGGGTGGAGAGAACAAACTCGAAGTTTTCGTAAACGGCCTTCCCGTCGCGAGCGATCCGCGGGACGTCCTTCTTACGCCTCACGAGGAGATTTTTGTATTTTACGGCACAGCCGCTCAGTTGCCGAAGACAATTCCCGTCTCTTACGCCTTTCCCGCCGGTTTATAAAGATTTTCGATAATCGCGAGCTCTAAGGGAGTTACCGGAAACGGGCTGTAGCGCATTTGGCTGTAGGCCTCGATCAAAGACTTGACCAGGGCCACGTGTTTTTCAAAAACAATCGTTTGGCTTTGGGCCTTGATGGTTTTTAATTCTTCTTCGGTGAATTCGTTCGCATAGGCTTTCTCCAGACCGGAATCGGCTTGGAGAGCCAGAAGCCGCCTGAAGTAGTTAATCAAGTCTTTGGCCAGCTGGACGATGTTATAGCCTTCTTCGTTCAGTTTTTCGAGGTAGTCTATAGATTTTTCCAAGTCTCCCTCGATGAGCCGTCCGGCCAAGTCGCTGGTTTTCTGAAAATCGACCTTACCCAAGATTTTAATTACGTCGGCCGCTTTGACCGATTCGCCCAAAGACATCACCTGATCGAGTAGGGATTCGGCGTCCCGGAAACTGCCTTCGGCCGCCGAGGCGATGAGCTCCAGGGCCGGCTCGTCGATTTTGAATTTTTCCGCTTCGGCGATTTTCTTAAGCTCTTTCACTATCAAGATAACGGGCAGGCGGTTGAAGCGGAAGCGCTGGGTGCGGGAAACGATGGTCGGCGGAAGTTTGTCGAATTCGGTGGTGGCCAGGATGAAAATGGCGTGGGCCGGCGGCTCCTCAAGGGTTTTTAAAAGAGCGTTCGAGGCTTCCTTGGTAAGCTGATGGGCCTCATCGATAATATAGACCTTATACAAGGAGGAGGTGGGCGCGAGCCGGATACCTTCCTTGAGGTTTCTTATTTCATCAATACCTCGGTTCGAAGCGGCATCAATTTCTACCACGTCCAGAGCCCGGCCGGCATCAATTTCGAGACAGGCGCGGCATTTATTGCACGGCTCGCCCCGGCTCTTAAATTTCGGATCCTTGGCCCGAGTTTCGCAGTTCGCGAGTTTCGCCACAAGCCGGGCGGTGGTCGTTTTGCCGGTGCCTCTCGGCCCGTAAAAAAGGTAGGCGTGGGCGATCTTATCCGACTTGGCCGCGTTGCGGAGGATTTCCACGACTTCTTCTTGTCCCATTAATTCACTTAAGAGCCTGGGACGGTATTTGCGGTAGAGCGCTAAAGCCATGGTTTCCATTATAGATAAAGGACGTATAGAATGGAAGGATAAAGATATGTACGAACTCGCAGTAAGCGGCTTTTCCGGGCCGATGGAGAAGCTTTTGGAATTAATCGAGGCCAAAAAACTGGAGATTACCGCCCTTAATCTGGCGGAAGTGACCGGCGACTTCTTGGCCTATCTCGAAAAACTTGAGAAGACGGAGCCCGATTTCCTGGCTGATTTTATCCAGGTGGCCGCCCGGCTGATTCTCATAAAATCTCTTTCGCTTTTGCCGAGTCTCAAACTCGAGCCGGAAGAAAAGGCGGGCATCGCCGATTTGGAAAACCGCTTGAAGATTTACCGCGAGCTTAAGGGGAGCGAGGCTAATCTTAAAAAAATTTGGGGGCCCGAGCGCTCGTTTTTCAGGCCGTTCTTAAGCTCTCTGCCCAAGGGGTTTTATTTCAGCGGCCGGATTGAACTCGCGGAACTCGAGAGGGCGGTCGAGCGGCTCTTTGAGGGACTGGCTTCGTTTTCGGTTGAGCTCGAGAAAGCCGAGGTAAAACTCGTGAATCTGGAGGAAGAGATAACGAATCTCGTTAATCGGGTGAGCCGGGTCATAAAAACGAGTTTCAGCGAGCTCAAGGGTGGAGAAGACAGATCAAAGGCGGTGGTTCTCTTTCTTGCTCTTCTTCATCTCTTAAAGGATAATCTGGTCAAGGTGCGGCAAGAGGAGATATTTTCGGAGATTTTCATTGAAAAAGCGGCATGAGTGAAGAAAACATCAATTTAACTGG
Organism: Candidatus Tyrphobacter sp.; assembly: GCA_035532135.1. Lineage (GTDB taxonomy): Bacteria > Patescibacteriota > Minisyncoccia > UBA6257 > Colwellbacteraceae > DATKRQ01. The sequence goes on along the minus strand of DATKRQ010000027.1, from coordinate 982 downwards.
AGCCCTGGAGGCCGTCCTTTTTGTTTTGGGGGAATCGGCGAGTCTGAAGCAATTGGCCGAGGCGCTAGGCCGGAAAGAAACCGAAATCTCGGCGGCGCTTGAGGCTCTCAAAGAGAAGTTGGCTTCGAGGGAAAGCGGACTTGATTTGGTTTTATGGAACGGCCGGGCGGGACTCATCTCCAAGCCGGAATTCGGCGAGATTATTAACGGGATTCTTAAAAACGAATTTTCAGCTGAGCTCAGTCCGGCTTCGCTCGAAACGCTGTCGATGGTCGCTTATCTTGGCCCGATGAGCCGGAGCGAAATCGACTACCTGAGGGGGGTGAATTCCAGTTTTATTTTGCGGAGCCTTTCTGTCCGGGGCTTGGTCGAGCGGGTGAGTGAACCCTCGGTCGGCCGCGGACCTCTCTATCAGGTGACGGCTGATTTTTTGAATCATGTCGGCTTGGCCGATTCGAAAGACTTGCCGGATTATGAAAAATATCGCGAGGTTTTGAAATCATTCAGGGAGACGGAGAAATCTTCTGAAGAGAAGGAGAATAACTCCCAGATTGACAGATAGCCGTAAATAATGTATATTGGGGGCTGATTTTTGTTCTTCTCGGCTTGAAATATACATCTCTTAAGCAGCGCTTTGGACGGCTCGGTTCAGGCGTTCAGCGCGCTGCTTAAGCGGCAAATACTTATTGGGGGGTGTCCGTGATGAAGAAGACCTTCGTATTCTTTCTGGTCTCAATCTTGTCCGCGTTGTCACTGCCGGCCGCGGCCTCAGCAGGGACGCTACAGACGATAGTTGGTGGCGCCTGCCAGCCGGATCAAAGGTCTGATTGGGGCGGAATGCCGTCTTCCGACTTGACGTTTACCCAGACGGACTTGGTGCTCTTGGGCGGGACGACGGATTACGCCTTAAGTAGAATAGGCGCGAGAGCGGAGGCCGGATCGATGGATACGGCCACAACCATCTTTGATGATGGCGAGGCTT
>DATKRQ010000026.1:0-2308 GCA_035532135.1 Candidatus Tyrphobacter sp. | reverse complement strand
AAATCGACCAGCGGCATGACCCTGGATGAGGCCGTTAATTTAATGCGGGGGCAAGTCGGCACACCGGTTACTTTAAGCATTCTTCGCGACGGCTGGTCAAAGCCCAAAAATTTCAAGATCATCCGCCAGACCATCGAAGTGCCGACGGTTGATTGGAAAATGATTAATGGAAACATAATTTACCTTCAGCTCTACAGCTTCAACCAGAACACAGATGCGGCTTTTTCCCAGGCGGTGACAGCCGGTTTAAGCCAGGGCGGCAAAGCGATGATTTTGGACCTGAGGAATAACCCCGGCGGCTACCTGAACGTGGCCGTCGACACAGCCGGCTGGTTCCTCAAGGACGGTTCGACCGTTGTCGAAGAAGTGAACGCCCAGAACCAAAAGACCACCCTCACCGCTCAAGGTAGCCAAACGCTCCTTAATATGCCCGTGGTTGTCCTAATCAACGGCGGTTCGGCTTCAGCGGCCGAAATCTTGGCCGGCGCTCTTCATGATGACAGGGGAATACAATTAGTGGGCACTCAAAGCTTCGGTAAGGGCTCGGTTCAGGAACTGGTTACCTTGGGCGACGGCTCAACCCTAAAAGTAACCATCGCCAAGTGGCTCCTGCCGAACGGGGAGTGGATTAATAAGGTTGGCTTGACCCCGAGTATTAAAATCGCCGATCCGGCGGTCGGCGCTAAAAATGACCCGCCCTTGGACAAGGCCACGAAAATGATTAAAGCCGATTTGGAATCCTCCGCGGCCTCTTCCGCTACCACCACCCAACCTTTTCCCTCCGGCTCAACGATTAACTTATAAAGGATGAAAGTAGTCTTTCTTAAAGACGTAAGAGGCATCGGCCAGAAAGGAGACATAAAAATCGTCTCCGACGGATATGCCCGAAATTTTCTGATTCCCAAGAAGCTGGCTAAAGCCGTTACGGAATCGAATCTCGCGGAAATCAAAAACCAGAAATCGGCCGAAGAGGAAAAGTGGGCCAGGATCGTGAAAACCGCCGATGAAATTTCAAACCGCCTGGAAACCCAACCCCCGATTTTAAAATTGAAGATAGGGGATAAGGGAGAAACCTTCGGCTCGATCACGGCGGAGAAAGTGGAAAATCAGCTCAAGCAATCGTTAGTCACAGGAAAACCGGCCGGCGATTTCATCGTGGAAATCGAAAAACCGATTAAAACGCTCGGCGAGCATACCGCCGTCTTGAACTGGGGAAGGGGAATTAAAAGAGCGATTAAGCTCCGGGTGGAGAAGGAATAAAGACCGAGGATTAAACGACTACGTTTACCACCGTGGCCCGCTTCTTGCGGCCGTCGAATTTAGTTTTGAGTCTGGAAGAATATTTTACCTTCCCGTTCTTAGCCGCGTAAATTGTGTCATCGGCGCCAATTTTTACGTTCTGGCCGACCAGATACCTCGTGCCTCTCTGACGGACGATAATCTGGCCAGCGGCTACGTTCTCGCCGTCGCCACGCTTAAGACCGAGTCTCTTCGAAGCGGATTCTCGGCCGAGTTTTGTCGAACCACCGGATTTGGTATGTGCCATAAAGTTTGTTTAAATACGCGGAAAATAATATCATTTCAGCGATGAAGGTGTCAACTCTGGCTCAAAAGGGGATAGGGGTGAAGATTTTGGCCGGCCTCACGATTTTTCTTTTTTTGACACTGATTTTCGGCCTCGGCTATATTTTCGGCCGCGACTGGACTCCAACTCCGATTTTAATCGAAAAACGCTAAGATTTTTTCCTTGACTTAATTAGATAAATATTGTATGGTTTCTTGCAGAGGAGCTGTACCAAGTCATCGGTCAAGGAGGAACGTGAGAATGACTAATCTCGCAGGGATGCGAGAGGCTCATCGGGCGGAAATGGAAGAGTATTTCCGTTCGGTAATCGAGGAGAGGCTTAATACCTCCGACGGGCAAAAAGCCCTAAAGAGGTATTATGGCCGAAAGATCCAGCTTGGATGGCTGGAATCCAAAGGCGCCCACCCGGTCGTCCTGACCGGGAGGAGAGAGCTCCTCGATCGGGCCAGAATGGAGCTTCGGGAAGTCCTCGGCAGCGAGGAAATCCTGGAGTTTTTCCTAGGTCAGGAGTAGGCCAACGACGCCCCGCCGGAAACAATCCGGCGGGGCTAATTCTTTTATTTTCAAATAACTTACATACACTAATTTATGATCGTAAATTAGTGTATAAACAAGCAACCCGATCAAGCGGGGTTATTGGAGTCCTGATAAGAATTTTTATAGATACCCGATTCGCTTCAGCCAGGCGTCGTTTTCCCACTCCCAGAGTCGCTTGGCTCCGAT
>DATKRQ010000025.1:0-11065 GCA_035532135.1 Candidatus Tyrphobacter sp. | reverse complement strand
CGACCGGTCGCTCTTGAGAAACCTGACCGCCTTTTCGATCAGATCATCGAAGTCGAAAGCGTTTTGGCGTTCGAGCTCCGATTCGTACATCTCGAAGATTGGCTTGAAGTCCGGATCGAGATCGTCCGGATCGGCTAATTCATCCTTGGTTCTGGAAATGGTTCGCTTGAGCTGGGCGGCGGGATATTTTTTGACGGGCAGATTCAAGTTCTTGATGATTTTTTTAATCAGTCGAACCGAGTCGTCTTCGTCGAAAATGGTGAAGGGCGTTTTCCGGCCGAAGACGTTTTTTCCCCGACGGAGCAGTTTCGCGCCGAAAGAGTGGAAAGTGCCGAGGAAGGGGAGAGCGAGGTCGGGCCGGCTCTTGAGCTTCGAAAGAACCCGGTCTCTGATTTCTTCAGCCGCCTTGTTGGTGAAGGTGATGGCGACGATTTTTTCTCCCGGCACGCCCGAATCAAGAAGGTGGACGATCCGCTCGGTGAGCGTCCTAGTTTTCCCGCTACCGGCCCCGGCGGTTATGAGCAGGGGACCCTCCCCGTGGTTTACGGCCGCCTGTTGATTGGGGTTTAGGACGGTTTTTATCCCTTCTTGACCCGATTTTCCTTCCCGTGTTACCATTTAAGGATTAGTAGATTAGCTCAGAAAATAATACCTCAGCTTGGGTTTCTTCGAAAGACGAGAGAGGGACAGTTTTTTCTGCCGCTTTTTTCAGTTCTCATAATTCTCTCGCTCGGCATCGTTAATTTAGTCCTTCCCGATTTTAATCGGGGGATCAATTCCCCTTCCAGCCATCAACCTTACGGGGCTTATAATCAAACCGCGCTCTTAAACGATTCCGTTCCGGCCTTAGGAACGCCTTCTTCGGCCGAAAGCTACGCCGCCCTGGCTTATTTAGAGCGCAGTTCCCTGGTTAGCCCCGCTTCTCTGGTTTATCAAACGATTCCGAGCGATTCGGGCGTTTCATCGAAGCCGCAAACGACTTCCCTGGAAGAAATCGCCTCGCGTTTCGGACTTTCTCCCCAGGCCCTTCAGGCTCTGGTTAAGAAATAATTCAGCCCTCTTTAACCTTAAGCTGGAACGCTTCGGCGATTTCGTTTTTGCCGACAAGTTCCGAGCCGTCGAGATCGGCGATGGTCCGGGCGGTTTTAAGGAGTCGGTAATATCCCCGGGCGCCCAATCGCGAGCGATCAAACACCTGGCGCAAAAACAAATCGGCTTCGGGCGAGAGCTTGATTAGCTCGTCGCAGTCCTTTGAGGTCATCTCGGCGTTGGTGACTATTTTTCTTCTGGCTTTTCTGAAGCGCTCGGCCTGGACGCCCCGCGCCTTTGTCACGGCCGTCCGATAAGAACGGGAATCGCCCGCCGGTTTTTGAAGTTCGTTTAGCTTCAGTCTGGGGACGATGATCTGGATATCAATCCGGTCGAGAAGCGGGCCGGAGATTTTCTTTTGATAACGGAAAATTTCGTAAGCGGTGCAGCGGCATTCCTTTTCCGGATCGCCCCAGTAGCCGCAGGGACAGGGATTCATGGCGGCCACGAGAATGAAGCGGGAAGGGAAGAGCAGGCTTCGTCTGGCTCGGGCGATGGAGATTTCCCCGCTTTCCAGGGGTTGCCTCAGACTTTCCAAAATATCCCGGCGGAACTCCGGCAGTTCGTCTAAGAAAAGAACGCCGCGGTGAGCCAGGCTGATCTCGCCCGGTCTGGGATTCGAGCCGCCGCCCGTGAGAGCGGCCGGGGAAGCGGTGTGATGGGGCGCCCTAAAGGGTCTCGCTGAAAGATAATTTCCCCGAAGCAGGCCGGCGGCGCTCCAGATAGCCGAAGACTCGATGGCTTCGTCAAGCGTGAGCGGCGGCATAATGGAATTTAATGCCTGGGCGAGCATGGTTTTGCCCGAGCCCGGCGGGCCGCTCATAAGGATGTTGTGTCCTCCGGCCGCCGTGATAATCAGAGCTCTTTTGGCCGCTTCCTGGCCCTTGATTTCGGTTATGTCGGTTCCCGTCGGCCGGGTCGGTTTGAACCCGCCAATCTCTTCCGGGATAAGCGGATTGATATTTTCAAAGTGGTCCAAGAGAGCGGAAAGCGACGGGACGGGGATGATCTCCAATCCGGAGACGATGTTTATTTCCCTGGCGTTTTGAATCGGGAGATAAATGGTTTTAAAACCGGTCCTCTGGGCCATTAAAGCGACGTTTAAGGCGCCGGCCACCGGCCGGAGCGATCCATCGAGAGCCAGTTCCCCGATGAATATCCGGCCGGCGGTCTCGATGTTTTTTACTTGAGCGCTGGCCAAAAGATAGCCCAAGGCGATGGCCAGATCGTATTGGGAGCCGGTCTTTTTTACGTCGGCCGGAGCGAGATTTACGGTAATCTTCCGGTTTTCTTTGGCCGGAGGTTTCAGGCCGCTGTTTTTAAGGGCGGCGCTTACCCTTTCCTTGGCTTCGGAGACGGCTTTGTCTCCCAGACCCACGATATTAAACTCGTGGAGTCCGATGTTTAAGTCGACTTCTACTTCAATGAGTTTGGCTTCAATGCCTTCCAATTCGGCCGAGAAAACCTTAGCAAAGTTCATTTTTGAATTAAATTTGCTTCCGGCCGGCGACGCGGAAAAAAATTAGCCTTCTGTTTTAGCTTTGCAGCCCTTACAAAACATCGAGTCGGGATCGATTTTAAGAAGATCGAAAGAAATTTCCTCTCCGCACTTTTCGCACAAGCCGAAACGGCCGGCTTCGATTTTGGCGAGGGCTTCATTAAGGCTTTCCAGCCGTCTCTTGAGAACCGTGAGTTCGCCGGCCCGGTCGAAAATTTCTTCCACCTCATCGGATTTTTCCTCGCCGTGATCGACGTCGTCGCCCATCCAGTGATCCTCAAGCGGCTTGAGGCTGGATTCAATTTCCTTTTTTTCCCTTATTAAGGCCGCTTTTAATTCCTCGATGTTTTCTTTGGAAATCATAGCCGGATTATATCACATTCGGGGGAGCGAGTGGAAGCTTCCGGCCATTCTTGTATGATATAGATGTGATTTACAGCGTTGCGGGCGAATTGGCTTTTAAGAGGGAAAACGTCGTCGGTCTTGAGGTGTCGGGGGTGGGCTATAAAATAACAATGTCCGCCCAATCAGTCGGCCGCTTGCCGAGCGTCGGTTCGGCGGTCAAAATTTTTACTCATCTGGCCGTAAGAGAGGACGGCTGGGAACTTTTCGGCTTTTTGGACGAGGAATCGCTCAAGGTTTTCGAGCTTCTGATTTCCGTTTCGGGGGTGGGGCCGAAGTCGGCTTTGAGTGTTTTAAATAACGCCGCGCCTTCAAGGGTTCTCTCGGCCGTGGCTCAGGGCAAGACTGAGCTGCTGGAAAAGTCTTCGGGTATCGGGAAAAGATTGGCCGCCCGCATCATCCTCGAACTCGGGGACAAGGCGAGATCGGTTTCGGTTGGCGGCCGGGCGGTCGAATTTGAAGACGTCGATCGGGATGTTTGGGAGGCCCTGAAAAACTTGGGCTACAAGGAAAGGGACATAAGGCGGGTTTTGTCGAAGATAGAGCCGAAGCTCACGAAGCTCGCCGACCGTCTCCGCGACGCCCTGAAGAAAATTTGATTGGAATAATGAAAAGGATATTCGGAATTTATCATTACCTTATCGCGTTTTCGGCCAAGCTGCTTTATCGCTCTCCCTCAAGGCGGCTTTTGGTAATCGGAGTGACGGGCACGAAGGGCAAGTCGTCGGTGGTCGAGCTCATTAACGCCGGCTTGGAAAAAGCGGGACGTGAGACGGCCTTGATCTCCACTTTGAGAATAAAAATCGGCCGGTCCTCCAGACGGAAAGCGACCGGAAACTCCATGCCCGGCCGCGGTTTGCTCCAATGGTTTTTGAAGGAGGCGGTGGAGGCCGGCTGTGAGGCGGCCATTATCGAAGTTACTTCCCAGGGAATCGCTCAGAGCCGCGCTTTGGGAATCGATTTCGACGTGGCTCTTATCACCAATCTTCAGCCGGAGCATCTTGAGTCCCACGGCGGATTCGAGAATTACAAGAAGGCCAAACTGGCGTTTTTCAAATTGGCGGCCAAAAACTCGGCCAAGGAGAAAAAATACTTTTTCGTGAACGCCAGCGATCCTTACGCCGAAGAATTCGCCAAAGCGGCGGAGGGCAATCCGGTTATAAGGTACGCTCCGAGTTCTCTGGCTCCTCAGCTACCCGGAAAGTTTTATCGGGAGAACGTCGGTGCGGCGGTAGCGGTGCTTAAAACTCTGGGCGTCGAGGAGAGGGTGATTGCCGAAGCGATGAACGGATTCTCCGGCGTGCCCGGCCGGGCGGAATTTATTCAAAAAGAACCCTTCTCGGTGGTGATCGACTACGCCCACACCCCCGATTCCTTAAAGGCGATTTATGAGGCGGTTCGGGAAACGACGAAGGGAGATATTATCGGTGTTTTAGGCGCGGCCGGCGGCGGGCGGGACAAATGGAAAAGGCCCGAAATGGGTAAGGTGGCGGCCGATTATTGTAAGAGGATTATTTTAACTAATGAAGATCCCTACGACGAGGATCCGGAGGTGATTGTGGCTGAAATAAAAAAGGGCATTAAGAAAAACGTTCCGGTTGAAGAGATCGTCGATCGGGGCGAGGCGATTGAGCGGGCGATTTTTCTTGCCCGGCCCGGCGACGCGGTGGTTATAACTGGCAAGGGAGCCGAAAGATTAATTCACGTCAAAAACGGTCAAACGATTCCCTGGTCGGACAAGGAAGAGATCGAAAAGATTTTGGGTAGATTCAGTTCCTGACCGAACCCGGAAATTAGGGAGTCTTAGTGGTCCCGAAGGCGTTAAAACAGCTCCTTCCCGTGCTTAGATCGACGCAAATAAGATAGTTTGTGTCGTTGAGGGTGGGGGTATACGAATATAATCGTTGAGTTTTTGGATAATACAACATACTTTTATCCTTGATATAAGGGACGTTTATTTTATTTTTAGTCTCCAAATCCGTTAAGCTGTTAGGATATCTCCCGTAGTCGTTCATATAATCAGACAGAGCGACATCTATATAAAATTCATCTGATTCTATGGCTATGTCCGAAGAAGAGTTGATCTTTGTTTGGGTTGTTGTTTGTTGAAGTCCGGACATTACTTTTATTGGAGTCGATGTTGATTGTATCTGCGCGGAAGGACTGGTGGAGGTGGAATAAAACCCGCCCTGATCTCCCACCAGAGGACTATGAAGCGAATGATAAATACCGGCTAGTAGGCCGCCCATCAAAAATACCATTATTAGAGCGATAATGATGAATTCGGTAATAATTTGAACGAGAACGGCGGCAATGGACCTCCAAATCGAAAATCGAAAAAGCTGTGATACAAGAAACGCTTCGAATGCGGCCCAGCCCACAATCCCAATCACTATGACTAGGAAGAGCCAAGCGAAGTTGGAGTTTGCGCCGAAAGTGTAAGTAAGGCGATAGGAGGCGGCGGACAGGATTGCGATTAAAACAGAAAGCTCTCCGGTGACAAAAAGACTTCTTTTAAGAGCATCTGTTCGCGCTCCCAATATTTTTGACGCGAAAGATAAGAGTAGCCAACTTATCGCTGCGCCCGGAAGAAGATAAATTAGGGACGACACAAGTGCCTGTCCAAAATTCATTGTCCGACTGTTCATAAATATAAGAGTCCCGAACAAAGCAACGAAGCCGATTGTGCTTAGAATAGGTCCCCTCGTGAAAAAGAAGGACTCCTGAACATAAAGACTATTAATAGGTGGCTGATTCGTTGCGGCGATAATTGGTGAAGGAGCGTTTTTAAAGAGCGAGGAATCGTTTATCTCTCTTTCCACCATCATCATGGCTTCATCAATATCGCTCACGAGCCAACCTTTGGAAATCAGGGCGCGTCTTACGTCTCCTTTATTCGCGCCGGCCTTAAGCTCACCGCGGATGTAATCCGTCAATCGTTCGTCTAGCATTGCTCTCACCATAACACACACACGAGTGTTTATAACTTCCCAGTTTCCAAAACTGGAACCGGAGTTCGCAATTAAGGCCGAATACTAAAAAAATAAATCAAGGCCGCAAAAAGAGCTATTGCGCCCAGCGTGATTAATACGGTTATTATAATTTGTGAAGCGGGAGGAGTTTTAAGGAAATCGGAGACGTTAAAGGCTTGGGCCGCCTCGGGCCCGGCCGACTTATTCTCTCCGGCTATTTCTTTTATTTTGGTCAGCGTCTCGTCTGGATTATTAACAAGCGAGAATACTAATTTATGTCCCGAGCTTATTCCTGACGGAGTTAGTCCACGACCCACCAGAAATTTATTGGCCACATAAGGACCCATCTTAACGGTAAATATTATTTTCCCCGTGCCGAAGATTTTGTCTAATAAAGATTTATGCAGCCTAATGTCTAAAATATCCTGATAATAAATCCAACTAAAGTTACCCGACGTTAAGGACGGAACATTTCCCACAAAGAGCGAGGAAAAGGTAACGAGGATTAATCTTTTATTAGTGACCAGATAACCGTAAGGCGAAGAAAAAGCGAAAGAGATGAGGAGGGCCGTTATAAGCAACGGCAAGTAAAAATAGCCATTTGAATAAACTAGTATGGCTAGAATAATTAGAGTGGCGTAGGCAGCGTAACGAACGGCTTTAAATAGAACACCATTCCGAAATGTTTTTAAGTTCGCGATTATAGATTCTCCCGTTTCGAAAACCGGTATTTTCATCTAAACGAGGTCGCTTGCTTGTAAGTATAATCCCAAACAAGTCCCTTAAAAGGGACGGGCACCTATTCGGTAACTTTTTAAATATTGTCAATTTCTATTCCAGCATATAGACTTTAAGAAAACCGATTCATGAAACTGACTTTTTTCGGGGGAGCGGGAACGGTGACGGGAGCTAATTACCTTTTATCCTCGGGTGAAACGAAAATTTTAATCGACTGCGGCCTGAATCAGGGCGGCCACTATGCCGAGCGGCTCAATTTCGGGACGTTCGAATACGACCCCAAGGAAATCAAAGCGGTTTTCGTAACCCACGCTCATATTGATCACACGGGCCGCCTGCCCAAGCTTTACAAGGAGGGATTTCGGGGCGAGATATATTCAACCGCTCCGACCAAAGACTTTGCCCAGGCTCTGCTTTACGATTCCGAGGATATCTTGGCGCGGGAAGCGAAGCGCGAGAGTCTTGAGCCTTTATATACCAAAGAAAACGTCGATCAGGTTTTAACCCTTTGGCAGACAGCGGAATACGGCAAGTCTTTTAAAGTCGGGCCTTTTAAAATTACCCTTCACGACGCCGGGCATATCTTAGGTTCAAGCTCCATCGAAATAGAAGAAGGCGGAAAAAAAATCGTTTTTTCCGGCGACCTGGGGAATGTCAACCCGCCCCTTATTAAGGAAGGGGAAATGATTATCCCCGACGCCGATTATGCTTTGATTGAATCGGCCTACGGCGATCGCCTGCACGAGAGCGAATCCGGCCGGCGGGTGAAACTCGAAGACGTGATAATAGACACGGTAAGAAGCGGCGGCGTTCTGATGATTCCGGCTTTCGCCATGGAACGGACTCAGGAATTGATTTTTATGATTCACGAGCTGATGAAAGACCAGCGGATTCCTTCGGTGCCGGTTTTCCTGGACAGCCCCCTGGCTATCAAACTCACCGAGGTTTACAAGAAGTATGAATCCTGGTTCAAGGGCGATATTGAAAGACTGATCAGTCGGGGCGATCCGCTTTTCAGTTTCTCCAATCTCAAGCTGACCCGGACGACCGAGGAGTCGAAAGCCATCAATGACGTGCCGGCGCCCAAGATTGTGATTGCCGGATCGGGAATGTCGCACGGCGGCCGGATTATGCATCACGAGAGGCAATATTTGTCCGATCCCCAAAGCGCCATTCTTTTTATCGGTTACCAGGCCAAGGGTTCGCTCGGCCGCGAGATTCTGGACGGAGCGGAGACGGTTAAGATTTTCGACGAAGAGGTGCCGGTGCGTTGCCGGAAGGTGGAAATCGGTGGCTACTCGGCCCACGCCGACCAGAAGCGGCTGCTTGAGTGGCTCGAGCCGGCGGCTCATTCGCTTAAAAAAGCGTTCGTGGTTCAGGGCGACGAGGGATCGAGTCAGGCGCTGAAAAATAAAATTGAGGACGAGTTGGCCGTCAGGGCCGAGGTGCCGACTCGACAGGAATCAGTCGAATTGGTTTAATTAGACAAATGCTGGAAAATTTAAATTTGGGTTTGAAACTTAAGATTTGCGTTTCGGGGGCGGCCGACACTTCTCATTGCGGACCGGACGCTTTCGGAGTGGCCGAGGAGCTGGGGCGGGAGATTGTCCGCCATGGAGGGGTTCTCATTGACGGAGCGACGACTGGCTTTCCTTTCTGGGCCGCCAAGGGCGCGAAGGAAGAAGGCGGAATCGTGATTGGGCTTTCGCCGGCCGAAACCGAGCGGGAGCACCTGGAGCTTTACAAGCTCCCGACCGATTATCACGATTTGATAATTTACACCGGCTCCGGCTATTCCGGCCGGAATCTGCTTTTGACTCGGACGGCCGACGCGGTGATTGAGGGTTGCGGCCGGATGGGAACGATAAACGAATTCACTATCGCCTTTGAGGACGGAAAGCCTTTGGGAATATTGGAGGGGGAATGGGAGACCGACAAGGTGATTAAGACGATTATCGAGCAGTCTCACCGAGCCGAGGAGATGAAGGATAAAATCGTTTACGCCTCGAATCCCAAGGAGCTCCTGGACAAGTTGTTGCCCATTATTGAGAAGTATAAAAAGGAAGTCCACCGGGTTCTTTAACCTTCCCTTATGTTTGGAAAATTTCTTTTGGGGGCCGGACTCCTTGCGGGGACGATTATCGGCGCCGGCGTTTTCGTCCTGCCCTTCGTTTTCGCCCAAGCTGGCGTCTTAACCTGTCTGGCTTATCTTATTTTTTTCACCTGGCTTGTTTTCGCGGTCCACGCGATGTATGCCGACGTCGTGGCCCGCACCGAGGGCGATCATCGCCTGGTCGGCTTCAGCGGACTTTATTTAGGAATTTGGGGTCGGCGGATCGCGCTTGTCATAAATTTTATCGGACTCCTTTTGGCGCTTGTCGCTTATCTTATCTTGGGCGGCCGGTTCGCTCATTTAATCTGGCCCTTGCCCATCGGATCCCTGGTTTTTCTTTTCTGGGCTTTGGGGACGCTTATGATTTTCTGGAAAATCAGACGGCTCGCGCTCGGGGAATTGTTGGCGACGATTAGTATGATTCTTTTAATCGTCCTTCTCGTCTCATCGAGTTTTGCGAGAAACGATCTTTCGCTCTTGTTTGACTTCTCGCGCTTCGGGCTTCCTTTGGTAAGTTTGCCGAATATCTTTCTTCCTTACGGCGCCATTCTTTTTGCCTTGTGGGGCCGGACGGCCATTCCGCCTCTCGTTCGGATGCTTAAAGGAAAAATTTCCGCCGATTTGTTAAAGAAAACGATTCTCGCCGGCGTTTTCGTCTCCGCTCTGGTTTATCTCTTTTTTGTTTTTGGCGTCCTTAATTATTCCGCCCGCCTGCCCATAACAGAAGACGCCCTTTCGGGACTCTTGACCGTTCTGCCTGCGGGGCTTGTCTGGCTCATTGGCCTCCTGGGACTCCTTGCGCTTTTTACCTCTTACGCCGTGATCGGCCGGAACATTTACCAGGGGCTCACGCTTGATGTGAAGGCAAATAAGCTTGTGGCGGGCTTGGGCGTGGCCCTAATCCCGATGCTTATCTATCTCGCCGGCTTCCGGAGTCTTATTTCCCTCGTGGGTGTCGTGGGCGGAATTTTTATCGCCGCCGAAGGAATTTTGATTCCGCTTATCTGGCTTAAGGCTTCGAAGCGGAACGCCGAGCAGGCCTTAATCAAGCACCTCCCGTCCGTTTTGCCTTATTTCCTGATGGCCGTTTTTATCGGCGGCATTGTTTACCAATTTATCTACAGCGCTTCTTAAAACTCTTGCCCGGCGGGGGAGAATATGCGAGAATCCGGCTTAAGCTCGCCCTCGTCGTTCAACGGATAGGACGCAAGATTCCGGATCTTGTGATAGGGGTTCGATTCCTCTCGAGGGCACAGGGAAAATTCAAAATCCAGAATCCAAATCTCAAGATTATTGAAGCCGCCGAAGGCGGCTGAATCGTAGGATTGTTTTGGATTGTCATTTCGAGATCCGGGGTTTGAATCTTTAATTTCTCCGAGAGGAATCGAACCAGGAAGGGGGTCGGGAGAACGGGAGTTCTCCCGTGGCGGAAGTCTTGAAACCGCTGGGTTTCAAAAGATTTTATGAAGACAAAATTTTTTGAGATTCCTCGTGGGGCACCCGTTTGTCTTTGACGTTGGTGCTTTTACGGACACAGAGAAAATAGTTTCGCTAACCATAGTATGTAGAACTATAGTTAGCAAGTGCTTATATTAGAATCATAACTATGAAAAGAGAAGTGCTTATAAAATTCGGCCAAAAAGTGAGGGAAGAAAGAGCAAGACTTGGTTTGTCTCAGGAAGAATTAGCCGTCCGTGCGGGTGTTCACCGGACTTACATCGGCATGATTGAACGGGCGGAGAAAAATATCACTCTCGAAAATATTGAGAAGATGGCGAAAGCCCTCAAAATCAGTATTGCGGAATTTTTCCATTCTTAAAACCATGAAGGTTATAGATACATATTCATTCAAGGGTGGAGAGAGGTTCCTCAAGAAGAAGCACCCCAAAGAATTGAAAGAAGTGCTTCGTGCCATTGAAGTTTTGGACGCCACTCTTTGTCTTACGAAAGAGAGTAAAGAGAAAACGAAAAAAGGCCAGCTCTTGTTTTCTCCCGTAGACATGAATAATTACCTGAAACTCGTGTCTCACGAGAAAGGCTGGACCGTCAAAGCGAAGGATGGCAAGAAGAAGAAATTTGCGGAACCGAGACATGCTTTTGGCGGGGGCAGGTTTCGAGAGATGGATGGGATTAAAAACAAGGTTGGCTTGGAAATACAATTTGGGAAATATGCTTTTATGGGCTACGACATATTTTCCAAGATGGTTATTTTCAAAAATCTTAAATATATTGAGTGCGGCATAGAGGTTGTTC
>DATKRQ010000024.1:0-5309 GCA_035532135.1 Candidatus Tyrphobacter sp. | reverse complement strand
TTCTCTGATTTCGATACCGCGCGTTTTCTTGTTTTTGGATAATTTTTTATACCTCCTCTTAAATCCGTTTTCGATTGCCCCAAGCAAAACCGAAGACTTAAGGGCCAGCACCTCTTGAATTTCTATATGAGGCGGGATCGGATCAACCGACTCTTTTCTTAATCTTCCAACATGCCGGCCCGTCAGATTTTTCAGGAGGAGATCCTTAAGGCGTAATTCAAACTGAAATCTCCGAAACTGGACTTGTTCTTCCTGGCCGAGGCTATGAATTCCGCCTGGGCCTTCCTCAACCACCGACCTATCTTTTCATCTGTTATTTCCGGCCTATTTTTCATATCCTCAAACCCTCCCCACAGAAAGGATAAAGAAATACTGAAGGACAAATCTCTTTTCTTCCGAAAACTTATGTTATAATAGAAAAGATGAATCTGCCAATAGAAAATTAAATATAAAAAAGTCGAAAAAAGATAAAAAACCCAATGAAATACGAATTGCCGAAATTACCCTACGGCTATGACGCCCTGGAGCCCCACATCGACGCGAAGACGATGGAAATTCATTATACGAAGCACCACCAGGGTTATGTCGACAAACTGAACACCGCCCTTGAGGGCCGGGTTGAGTTGGAGAATAAACCGCTCGAAGAAATAATCTCGAATCTGGACGCTCTGCCGGCTGAAATTAAGACGGCCGTCCGAAACAATGGCGGCGGACACCTCAATCATTCCCTGTTTTGGAGGATAATGGCACCCAAGGGAAGCGGCGGCCCGAAAGGCCGGATCCTCGAAGCAATCAACGCCCAGTTTGGCAGCTTTCCTAATTTCAAGGAGGCCTTCGCGAAAGCAGCGGCCGGCGTTTTCGGCTCCGGCTGGGCCTGGCTCGCGAAAGACAAAGACCAGAAGCTCCTGATTATTTCCACGCCTAACCAGGACAATCCTTTAATGAACGGTCAAAAGCCTCTTTTAGGACTCGATGTTTGGGAGCACGCTTACTATTTAAAACACCAGAATCGCCGGCCGGAATATATTGAAGCCTGGTGGAACGTGGTCAATTGGGACGAAGTTCAGAATAATCTTTAGATGCCGTTAACGGACGAAAAATGCGTTCCCTGCGAAGGCGGCGTATCGCCCCTGGGACCGGACGAGATAAGCGAATACCGGCGGGAACTCGATAACCGGTGGGAAGTGATTGATAATAAAAAGATTAAGCGGGAATTTAAATTCAAGGATTTCCGGGAAACGATGGCCTTCGTCAATCGGATAGCGGAAATCGCCGCGGCCGAAGATCACCACCCCGATCTCTATGTCTCTTATAATCGGCTTACGGTGGAACTCATCACCCACGCCATCGGTGGACTTTCCAAGAACGATTTTATCGTAGCGAGCAAGATTGACCGGCTTTAAATTATAAGCCGCCAGATTTCGGATCCGGGAGTAAAATAAAGAAAATCATCGGCTGAATCGTAACGAAAGGCTTTCACTCCGTCGGCTATCTTAGTAACGTTCAACGGCGGATTCTTGGAATCGATTTCCATAAGATAAAGGTTTCCGCCGCTCATCACGAAAAGGTGGGCGCTGTCTTTATACCAAGTAATTTGGGTCGGATTCTCCAAGTGGGGGTTTAGAGAGAAAAGTTTATCGAGATTAAGATCGTATATTTCCGCCAGGCCGTTTTCGGTAATCGCGGCTAAAAACTTCGAGTCGTAAGAAAAAGAGAAATCATTGACTCGGGAAGAAATCTTTTGGAAACTCTGGCCGTCTTCGGCTCCAAGATAAAGATCGTGATTGGGGCCGAGAAGGGCGAAATAATTTCCGGACGGAGAAACCTGGAATTCAAATTGACCGGTTCGGCCGGCAAACGCGGGGGGTAGGGGCAGTACGTCGGCGTTTGATTGGATAATCGGGTCATAGCTATGAAGTCCGTCTTTATCAAGATAGTAAATCTTATTCGCGGAAGAAGCGTAAGCCAGGACGCCCCGATCAATGATTTTTAAGTCGCCTCTTATCACGTCTAATTCGTAAAGGGCGCCGGTCGTTTGAATGAGAAGATTCTCATCGCCCAGCGGGGAAAATGACAAGGTTAGGATTTTGGCCGGCCCCGGCAGGCTGAGTTCGGTCTCTTTGAGGCGGGTGAGGAGGGGACCGATGGATACGGTCTTGTAATTAAGAGTTAAATCAATCAGGTAATACTCTCCGCTCGGGCCGCCGGTAATAAGGAAGCCGGAAGGAGAAGAGGCGATTAGCCGATTTCCCCTGAGAAAAGTCCCGCTATAAATCAGGTTCCCGTTTCTCTGGATAAGAAATTGATTCCCTTCAACCAAATCGAAGTCTTCGATGGGAAGGCTGGTTGATCTGGTTGAAGTCGGGGAAGCGGGATAAATTTCTTCGGCTCCGGTTTTGGGATCGTTTAAGGAGGGAACCAAAACCACCTGATCGTAGACCGCCACCAGACTCGGCTCCACTAAGATGTTTTTTTGCCACGATTGATAGCCGGGTTTGGAAACGGAAACGAGATAGCGTCCCTTGGTTAGGTTTCCGATGAGGGTTCCGGGACTAATTAAATTGGAATTGTTGGAAACGGCGAGATTATCAAGGGTGATCTCCGCGTTTCGCGGCTGGCTGATGATGTAGATGCCACCGGTTTTTTCCACTGAAAGGTTTTTGAAATCAATCCGGTAACCGTTGGCATAAAGGATTAAAGCCAAGCTGACGAAGCCGAAAGCGGCGGAGAAGACCCAAAAAAGGATTTTTCTCGCGAGCTGATTCATTGAATGATTTTCACGTCCGCGCCCAGCCTGGAAAGCCGCCGGGCCAAATCCTCATAGCCTCGGTTGATGCTGTAAACGTTCCTTAAAACCGATTGGCCCTTGGCGGCCAGCATGGCGATTAAAATGATGGCTGCCGGCCTCAGGGCGGGCGGGGCCATAATCTCCGCTCCTTTAAGCGGCGTCGGACCCTTGATGTAAACCCGGTGGGGATCGGCCAGATTGATATTGGCGCCCAGCTTGGAAAGCTCAATATAATAAATGGCCCGATTTTCATAAACCCAATCGTGAATCAGCGTTTCCCCCTTGGCTTGGGTGGCGATGGGAACAAAGAAGGGGAGATTGTCGATATTGAGTCCCGGGAAAGGCCGGGCGTAAATTTTTTCTTCCAGAGCTTTGAGCTTCGACGGAAAAGTCGAGATGTTTACCAGGTTAATCGCTCCGTTTTTGGATTTATAGCTCTGGCCGACTTTGAGTCGCAGGCCCATTTTTTCGAGCTTCAGAATTTCCAATTCCAGGAAATCAATAGGACATCTTTTAATGGTGAGGGCGGAGCCGGTGGTGGCCGCCAAAGCCAAAAAAAGCATTGATTCAATCGGGTCCTCGCTTACAGCGTAATCAACGTCTTCCTTGATCCGTTTTTTCCCCCTAATGGTCAGAGTGGTTCCTCCCGCGCCCAAAATTTCCACTCCCAGTTTCTGGAGGAAGCCGCAAAGATCCTGGACCTGGTAGTTGGCCGAGGCTAATTTAATGACTGTTTCGCCTTCGATTTTCGAAGCGGCCATAATGGTGTTTTCGGTGGCTGTGTCGCTCGATTCGTAAAGAACGATTTTAGCCGGTTTCAACCGGCCCCGAGTCACTTCGTAGTGGTCGCTTTTAGTTTTTATCTTGACGCCCAAATTTTCCAAAGCGTAAAGATGGGGCCGCACGGTCCTGGCGCCGAGCTTGCAGCCGTCGGGCTGGGGTAGGCTGAATTTGGGGAAGAGGTGAATCAGCGGCCCTAAAAGGAGGATGACGCTTCTTGTCTGATTGGCCTTGATCCCTTCCGGATTAAGCTTGCCGGGCTTCAGTTCCAAGTCTTTTTTATTCAACCATTTTATTTTAACACCCAGGCTTTTTAGAATCTCGATGATTCGATTGACCTCCTCGATTCTCGGAACATCCCGCAGAGTCGTTTTCCCTTCGTTTAAAAGCGAGGCCTGGAGAAGACAAACGGCCGAGTTTTTGGAGGTGTTGGTCGTGATACTCCCCGAGAGTTTTCGACCGCCCTGAATCTTGAAGTTAATCACCTGTTTAGGCATGAGAAAAAATTATAATCCAACTTTTCGGTTATTCAAATTCAGCCTAACGGTAGTCGGGCCTCTCTTCTTTCAGGCTTTTTTCGGCCGTTTCCGCTCTGGCCAAAGCGTAAAGATAGCTGGAAAGTCGGTTGAGATAACCGAGGACCCCTTCGGGCAATTGATAATCCTTGGCCAGAACAACCACCCTTCTTTCCGCTCTCCGGGCAATCGTCCGGGCCGCGTCGAGCCAAGCCGCCGAAAGCGTGCCTCCCGGAATGATGAATCCCCGTTCGGGCGCGAGCCTGTTTTCGATTCCTTTGATTTCCTTTTCTAAAAACTCAACCTTTTCCTTGGTTAGCTGGGGAGGGGAAAACTCGGGATAAATGAACCAAGAAACATTGGCCTGGATGATAAAGAGGTCTTTTTGGACGATTTCGATTTTCTTTCGGAGTTCACTCTCTTCGAGGCTGGCTTTTACCAAACCCAAAAAAGAATTAAGTTCGTCCAGATCGCCCAGAGCCCACAGGACGGGGGAATCTTTGGGATATTTCTTGGATCCGACCGAAGAGCTTCCGTCGTCCCCCTTACCGGTATAAAAAAGCGGCATTGATTAACTGCAGCGGGAAAATCCGCAAGACTTGCAGGAAATGCAGCCTTCCTGCATCAAAAGAGGCGCTCCGCAATCGGGACAACCCGGCATGAATCCGAAGTCGGCCACGTCCATTTTTTTCTTCGGCTCCTTAAAGGGCAATGGTTCCTGGTTTTCCGGCTGAGCAATGACCTCTTCAAGCATTCCGGAACTCAAATGTTGCTCCATGATTTTTCCCAAGGCGTCGGGCAGAGAAAGCATCGTGCCCTTGTCGGTAAAGATGGGCATTGGCCCCCGGATTCCCTTTAGGTTGTTTATCACTTCTTCCACTTTGATTCCGGTTCTGAGAGAAAGGGATATCAGCCGGCAAATGGCCTCCGATTGTTCCTGAAAGAAGCCGCCCGATTTGCCAATGGTCGCGAAGACCTCAAAGGGCTTTCCCCGCTCGTCGTTGTTTATGGTCACGTAAAGATTGCCGTAGCCGGTTTTGACCCGGTAGGTTTTGCCGACCATCACTTCCGGCCTCGGCCGCGGTTTTCCGTTGTCAATCGCCTGGCCCTTGTTAGTTAAGCTCGTGATCGTTTCAGTCGGGGCGATGATGTCTTTACCCTCGCCCACATTCAAGATTTGAATCACCCGGCTACCGTCCCGATAAACCGTGCAGGACTTGCAACCC
>DATKRQ010000023.1:0-7549 GCA_035532135.1 Candidatus Tyrphobacter sp. | reverse complement strand
GCCGGTTCCTCGTCGGGCGGGATGGCCGGGATGTCGAAGGGATTGATATGGTGGCCGGAGTTTAAGGAAATATTGAAGAAAGTGCCGCCGATCGCTTCAGCCAGCTTCTCATATTCGTTCTCCGGATCGACGACGATGAAGTCAGCGCCCATCATAAGAGACCTGATGATTTCCAATTTAGCAGCGAAGCTTTTTCCCGAACCGGCTTTGGCGAAAATAACCGTATTGGCGTTTTCGAGCGAGAAGCGGTCGAAAATAATAAAGGTATTGTTAGCGCGGTTCACTCCGTAGAGGATTCCTTCGTCCGAGGTGAGATCCATTGAGACAAATGGGAAAAAAGAGGAAACCGGGCTGGAATTCAGCGGCCGGTGGATGCTTAACTTGTCTTCACCCGTGGGAACGACGGACTTCCAGCCGGAAACCTGTTCGTAGTTCGCCGACTTCAAATCCAGAAGCTTGCTGTCGAAGATGGTTGTGAGTTGGGACTCGAGACTGTTTAGGTCGTGGAGGGAGTCGGCGTAGATTGAAACGTAAACTCCGACATCGAAAAGCTTTTCCCTGGCTTGCTGTAGGGCGTCGCGGAGAGACTCGACGTCTTGATAGGCGGTTTCAAGCACTGGATCACGGACGATGCCTTTTTCCTGATTATCGATAATCTGGCTTTCGAATTGGGCAGCCTTGGCCCGCAGGTTTTTGAGGACCGAACCGGTGTCCTGGGGGTGGATAAAAATGGAAATGTCGATCAGGTCGGGATAATTAATAATCGGCGAAAACCAGCCGCTTGAAAGAAACCGGGGATAATCGTAAACGAAAAGCGTTCTCATAAATTTATCGCCGATTTTTAGATGGCTGGCTCCGACTTCAAGAGACTTTGGCGCTATGACGGCGTCAATTGATTTGTCTTTGTCCGGCGCGAAATCTTTTTGGGTTTCAATCGTGGCCGGATTGTGAAAGTTATAATAAAGTTCCAGGAGTTCGTCGTCTTCCAAGGGGACGGCCCTGAGACCTATTTGGCGCAGGCCGGAGACGATTTGATCCGTTCTCTCGTCGAGCTTTTCCCAATTAGCCTGGGAAATACCCCCGTCTTCTTTTTGGGGGGTCTGGACGACGCCCTTGATTTTCGATTTATCCGGGGCGGAAGGAGATCCGACGCTCGGCAGGGAAACGGGATCGTAGGGAACTACCAGGAAAAAGTTTTTAATCATCACCGAATTTGTTTCGACGATCGATTGGACGAATTTGATATATTCGTTGATCTGGGTTTTTAAAAGATCGCTTTGCTCTTCCTTCTCCCGAGCCCTTAAATTATTAAGGTAGCCCTCGATGTTTAATTTTCGGGAATGAATGTTTATCTGAATGGAAAAATCGAGAGAATTAATGAAACTTTGATAAGCATAGAGGATGGCCGCCTGCTCTTCTTCCGATTTCAGATCGAAATTAAGGCCGTCGACCAGGATGACTCTCCTTAAGCCGCCGTTCTTGAGGATGACGACGCCGTCCTGAATTTTGGCTATATCGATGAACTGTTTGGTTGAGTTGGGCATGGTTTTCCGCGTTAGTAATCGATTCTTTTCGCCATTTCCCGCTCGCCGGTCGCGCTCCGGACGATTTCATAGCGATCCATCAAATTTTTCTGGGAAACGTTGGGATGCTCGGGCAAGGGCTTCTCTCTTTTCGGGATGGCGGTTTTGGTGGTGAGGAGCTTGTTCCAGAGATCCTTGAGCCCGCCGCCTACGGCTCTTGGCTCGGGAATGGCTCTGGGGGTCGGAGCGGCGACCGGTCGGGGAACACTTACCGTCGCTCGGGGCGCCGCTAAGACTTTGGCTGTTATTTCCTCTTCCAAAACAAAGACGCGAGGGCTCCAGATAAAACCCGCGAAGTTAAGGAGAAAAACCGACATCGGCCGGCCGTTCACGCTTATAAAAGCCAGGCTGGCCGAAAGGGATCCCAAGACGATGACAACTAAGAGCCAAAGCCAGGTCTGGAGGACGAAGAAAAGACCGAAGGCGGCGAGACCCGTCACGCCCAAATAAATAAACTGACGCAGGGTCAGCGGGCCTATGATTTTATCTTCGGTTTCGATGAACTGGGGGACTTGGAACTGCATGTTTTTTTAAGTCTCAAACTTCAAAACTCAAATCCCAAAATTGAGGAAAATATAATAATTCACGATCGTGAGTTATTATACAAACCCCCGGTCGGGAACCAAACCATTAAAGGATTTAACATTTTTAATTGTCATCTTGAGATTTGAGATTTGGATTTTGAGATTGCTCTTCGACCGGCAAGTCCTTTAAGTTTACCACATTATCGGGGTGGACGCTTGGCTTTTCCTCCGGCATTGCGGCGGGTTTGAGGTTTAAAACGTTTTGCGGGTGAATCGGGCTTAGAGGGACGGCCCGGCCGAAGGGATCGACGGGAGTCCTTAATTCGGAGTAATGAACGACGCGCGAAGGTGGCGCGCCGGCCTGGGCCGGAGTCGGGGAAATCGGTCTTGCGGACGATGAATCGTCCAAGGCCGTTTCTATCTGGGCCACCGGCGCCGGCGCTTCGAACTTGGGAGCGGAATCGAATGAAGGGTGATAAAAATATTCGTTTTCCGCTTCGGGCCGTTTCTCTTCCGCGACCTGCGGGACATCGGCTTCGTGGATTACAAAAGGAGTGTTTTTAAAAGCCGGTCTCATGATCGGGGAGTCCTGCGCTTGGGCCTGGGGAGTTTTAACCGCCTCCACCTCCGTAATGGGCGTGATTATTTGTTGCGATGGCGACTGGGTTGTAGTAGCGGGAGGAGGAGTCGCTGGAGTTAGGTTTAGATTGACGCCAGCGTCAACAAGCTCTTTTTCCATGGGCGAAAAGATGTCCCTTTCAACTAACATTAAAAGCCTTTGTTTATTACTGGGACTTATATCTAAATTGGTTTTCAATTGGTCAGAAAAATCATTTCCGGATATTTGTTTTGTCACAAGGGAAAAAATTAATCGTGGCAACACCGTCTCTTGGCCCCCGCTTAAGCCCATAGCCGAGTTTACACTTGATATCGCCTCGGTTATTTCCTCGGAGCCGATCCAGTCTCTGATGTTTTGGGGAAGTGATTTGAGCAGAGCGTCTTTATACATAATTCGGATTATTGGTTGTAAATTTTTCGATCCTATCGAGCGCGTTTCTCTCTTTGGGAGGCAGGCCGGCCTTGGTGGGACCAAGCTTACTAATTAAGTCGCTTATTTTTTGCCTCTGTTCATCTGATCCGTGGGTGCCTATCTGAGCCAATTGACCATTTGTTAAGCCCAGAATTATTTGCTGGCTATAACTTGAGTTGAACGCCTCCATTGATATCTTCGATGCGTCTGCGGCTGGAATTTTCTTAATACTATCCATTAATTCGTGGATTTCTGTTGCCCCGAGTTCTACAGAAAGATCGGGCCTATTTTTAAATATTGGGGTCGCGTTGCCGCTGGTCATGGCCGCCCTTATTAGGCTTTTTAATTTCTCTGGGTCTATATCTGAGACGGTGGTCATTCCCTTTTCGGCCAATAAACTAGCCAAGGCCGCTTTAGTAACTTGGTCCGTAATTTTTGGATTCATCTTAGAAGCGAAATTTCTGAGGGCCTCCCTGTCTAAATTATCAAGCTCCTTCTTTCTTTCTTCAATTAGTTTATCAATGCTTTTATATGAAGCGGAAATCTTCGTTGCGGCGCCACCGAGTATAGGTACGCCCGCTAGATTACGAGATAGTCTTTGAGCGTAACTTGGTTTTTCCTTTGCGCCAGGAGAAGACGGGGCTTTATACCCGGCGGTTAGTGCTGCGACTTTTAGATAATCACCACCTCTTTTTTGAGCCCACTTGCTGCTACTTTTAACTGCTCCATTTACACTTTTGGCTCCCTGGATGCCCAGCTCGTTCGCTATCATCAGTCCGCCCATTAGGAAGCCGATTATCACTATATAGTTACCAATACCGGAACTGAAAACATTTATGAATCCGCCTTGCGGTGCTGCTGGCTCGTATTTTAAAAGGCTGAAGGCAAACCAAATAAAGAAAGCCATAACCGGTCCAAAAGTAACCCAGCGGGTGAATTCGTTTACCCAACGATCCCAGGCGCTTCCCTTGCCTATTTTAATAGGGAGGACATATAGAACTAAGGCCAGAGGCAGGAGGGTTATTAAGATGGTAAGCACTATATATCTAATAAAATACATCACTGCGATTCCGGCCAAAGTGAAAAAGGCGATAAACGTGAATATTATCGAAGCGACTGGGCTTAATAATGCCACTGCATTGCTCCCCGCCGTCGACAATATGTCTGGGGTTATTGGGTTGTTGCTGGACGAGAACATACCAACGAAGGACGCCCAACTTTTTTGCGCATCCGCCGCACTTAGAAATCCCGCCATGAGTTTGTCTGCGATTTCGATTATTAGCGTCGCGAAGAAATAACTGAAGTTCAAAAGAACGGCAATAATTATCAATCGCGGGAGCATCTTCTTGCCGAAGGGTTGCTTGAACATAATTCCGAATGCGATTACTATCACGGCCACCACGAGGAGGAGATCGGCAAACTGAAGAGCTGTTTTGAATCCAAATTGGGCTAAACTTCCGGTGCTGGAAATTGTTTCGTTCAATTGAACGCTCCAGGTTACAAGAAGACTAGCAACGTTGAGAACAAACCAAGACAGCGGATATATAACGAAACTCAATACAGCGACTACCAATTTAGTCGCACCAGTCGTTACGGCATCCACAACGCAGGCGCCCCAGGTACCAGGATTAATTAGGCTACAGTTGCTACTCGATCCCAGACTCGCCGCGATTTGTTGGCTCTCGTTGTTTTGCACCTGCGTGTTATTAGCGCACACGGTTTTCCCCGTCTGGTTGGAAATAATGCAATTAGGAGCGGAGGAAGGGCAGCCATTATTACTACTATCCCCATAAGTGCACGCTCCCCCGGCGGGAGGATTAGGGGAGTTCTGTGTTTGTGTTGAATTCTGTAGGGCGTTGGTTTCGTTTGTTTGAAGACTGCCCTTATCTTTACAGATTTGTTTAGGCGGGACAGTTGTGTAGTCGGGTGTGCACACCAATCCGGATTGACAGTTAGATTCGGTGGTATTTCCTGAGCAGACCTTTCCTTTGGGCACGAGTCCAACTGCGTTGGCTCTATTGTTAGTAAACGCTGGGAACGCAACTAAAATTGCGGCCAGGATCAGGAAAATCGCAAAAAGCACCTTCTTTGACATCTATAGAATTATATCACTTACTGAAGCGACATTACATCAGTTAATCCTTTTAATTTCTCTACGGATAATTCTTGTGGCCGACTATTTCCATAAATTTTCAACCCACTTATCACTTCCCGGAGGTCGGTGATAGGAATTTTTATCGAGGCGCTTAAATTATTCAAAATCGTTTTCCGCGGCTGCTTAAAGACGACTTTAATAAGCTTATAGTATTTGTCTGGGTCAATTCCCAATTGGTCAAAAGGCGTTAGTCTGATGATCGCGCTTTCGACTTTGGGCGGCGGCGAGAAATTCGATTTGCCGATAGTGGAAATAATTTCCGGCTTGGCCCAGAACTGGACGCTCGCGGCCAGGAGATTCATTTTTGGCGGTTGGGCCGCGATCCGCTCGGCGACCTCCTTTTGGATCGTAAAGACGATCAATTCCGGTTTGTTTTCCAATTCGCCCGCGATTCGCAGGAGTCGGCCGGTGAGGTAGTAGGGGATGTTGCCGACAAGTTTGTATTTTCCCGATTTTTGGGTAAGCGAGGGAAGGATTTTTAAAATATCCCCCTCGATAACTTCGACCGGTTCGGTTTTAAATTTCCCCTTTAATTTTTCGATGAATCGGCCGTCCTTTTCGACCAAAATCATCTTTTTCGGATTCGCGGCAAGCAGGAACCTCGTCAGTTCGCCGTGGCCGGGTCCGACTTCTACGATTGTATCCCCGGGTTTTATTTCGGCCGCCCGGACGATTTTCCTCAGAGCACTTGGGTTTTTTAAAAAATGCTGGCCCAACTTCTTCATTTAATAAACATAGATTTCGTCTTCAAAGCGACGTTGCGGGCCCCGATGAAGCTCAAGCAGCTTTTCCGGAAGTTCGCCCAAAAAGCGGGAAGGGGTGGCGAAGAAACTCAGGGTTAATCTTTTTTTGGCTCGGGTCATCGCGACGTAAGCCAGCCGCCGTTCTTCCTCCAACTCTTCTTTCTGACCCAGGGAACGCTCGTGGGGCAGGAGGCCTTCGGTGAGACCCACGAGATAGACGTTTTCAAACTCCAAGCCCTTGGCCAGGTGAATGGTCATGAGCTTCAAGCCGCCGGAACCGGTTTTACCGAGGGCGTCGGTCGCCTGAAGCAGGGAAAGCCGTTCCACGAATTCCTCGAGCGAAGCGAAATTGGAAGCGAAAGAAACAAGCTCGTTTATGTTTTCCAGTCGATCCTCATAATTATCGAATTTATCCTTGAGGTGGTTTTTGTAATCGGCCGCTTCGAGGAACCGGTTGATTAAAACCGACGGCGCCTGGTCTTGGGATGCCTCGGCTAATTTTTCTCTTACCCGATTGAACGTTTCCCGCCGGAAGGTCTTTTTAAGCCGCTCCAGGCTCACTTCTTCCCGCGGGTTCAGGGCGGCGCGGAGAGCGGCCACGATGTCTTTTATTTCCTTCCGTTCGTAGAATTTTAAGCCGCCGTAAATACGGTAAGGGAGGGATTGAAAATTAAGGACTTGCTCCAAAGCCCGCGACTGGGCGTTGGTTCGATAGAGAACGGCGGTCGCTTCAAGCGCCAGGCCGCGATTCAGGAGATCGTTGATAACCAGCTCGGCCTCTTCATTCGGATCGGCGGCCGGAATGATCTTAATCGGTTCGCCGGGCTCGTTATTCGTCCAGATTTCCTTCGGCCGCTGGAATTTGTTGTTCTTAATGAGCGCCCCGGCCGTTTTAACGATGGTCTGAGTCGAACGATAATTTTCGCCTAAGTTTACGATTTTGGCTTCCGGCCAATCGCGCTCGAAATTCAAAAAATTCCTGAAATCGGCGCCCCTAAACCTGAAAATTGACTGATTGTCGTCGCCTACCACGCTCAGATTCCGACTGGCGCTGGCTAGGAGCTTGACCAAGGCGTATTGGCCGGTATTCACATCTTGGAATTCATCGACTAAAAAATGAGTGAAGGCTTCGTGGTGATCCTCGAGGAGCGACCGATCGCTCTTGAGAAACCTGACCGCCTTTTCGATCAGATCGTCGAAGTCGAAAGCGTTTTGGCGTTCAAGCTCCGATTCGTACATCTCGAAGATCGGCTTGAAATCCGGATCGAGATCGTCCGGATCGGCCAATTCGTCCTTGGTTCTGGAAATGGTTCGCTTGAGCTGGGCGGCGGGATATTTTTTGACGGGCAGATTTAAGTCCTTGATGATTTTTTTAATCAGCCGAACCGAGTCGTCTTCGTCGAAGATGGTGAATGGCGTTTTCCGGCCGAAGACGCTTTTTCCCCGACGGAGCAGTTTCGCGCCGAAAGAGTGGAAAGTGCCGAGGAAGGGGAGAGCGAGGTCGGGCCGGCCCA
>DATKRQ010000022.1:0-7081 GCA_035532135.1 Candidatus Tyrphobacter sp. | reverse complement strand
CTTCGATTGGGTTACGCCAACGACTTGGAAATCAACGTTGTTTATCCGGATCGACTGGCCTATCGGATCAGCGCCGGTTCCGAAAAGGTCGTCTCGTGTCGTCGGACCGAGGACTGCGACCCGAGCCGATTCCGCCACGTCTTGATCCGAAATGAATGAGCCGATGGCCACGTTAACGTTTCGCACCCCCTGGTAGGCGGAGACGGTGCCCACGACTTGGGTCGCGGTATTCTCACCGCCGGCCACGATTTGGTAACGATGATCTATCTCGGGGGCGACGGCCTGGACCAACGGCACCTCGCTTTGAATGGCTTGGGCATCCGCCTGCGTGAGCGACTGGGCACTGCCGCGACCGGCGCTTACGTCCGAGCCGGGCGTTCGTTGAAACCCGGGCATAATCACGATTAAATTAGAACCCAGGGCCTGGATATTCGAGGTGATTGAGTCCTGAGCTCCCTGACCCACGGCAATCATGGCAATCACCGAGCCGATGCCGATGACGATGCCGAGGACCGTGAGTCCGGTCCGAACCTTATTGACGCTGATGGCCGAATAGGCCTCGTTGATTAATTCGGATAAAATCATTTTAAACTTCCGCTTTCTTGGAAACTATCCGACGGTGATGGTTTTTACTATCCTCGATTATCTCGCCGTCACGAATTTGGATAATCCGCTCGGCGTGCTCGGCCACGTAAGGCTCGTGGGTGATGAGGATTATCGTTCGGCCTTGACGATGAAGCTCCTGAAAAGTTTGAAGAATTATTTCGCCGGTTTTGGAATCCAAGTTGCCGGTCGGTTCGTCGGCGAGAATCAGGGTCGGATTATTGACCAAGGCTCGGGCGATGGCCACCCGCTGCATCTGGCCGCCGGACAATTGATTGGAGCGGTGTTCCCACCAGGCTTCGGGCAAGGCGGCCGAAATTAGCGCTTGTTTCGTTTTTTTCTCCTGGGTTTCTTTGCCGCCGCCCGCGTAAATCAAAGGCAGCATGACATTCCTGAAAACGGTGGCCCGAGGCAGAAGGTTGAATTGCTGGAAAACGAAGCCGATTTTTTCGTTGCGGATGTCGGCCAGATCGTCGTCGCTGAGCTTGGAGACGTCCTTACCGTCCAACAGGTATTCGCCACTCGTGGGTGTGTCCAGAACGCCCAGGATGTGCATCATAGTCGACTTGCCCGATCCCGAAGGTCCCATGATGGAGACAAATTCTCCGTCTTTGACCAAGAAAGAAGCGTCTTTTAGGGCTTTTGTTTCGACATCGCCGCTTCGATAGGTTTTCGTGACATGACGCAGATCAATCATGTTCTCTAAAGACCGCCGCCTCTCATTAAAAGACCGCTGCCGCCAAAGCCGCCGGGGGTTTTGGGGCTTGAACCGGAAGCCGGAGAAGAAACGGGCGCGGCGCCGCTCGCGGTGGCGGCGATCGTTTGGGTAACGACGGTATCTCCCTCACTCAACCCGGAAACGATTTCCGTCATAACGTCGTTTGAGAGCCCGGTAACGACCGGCGTTTCTGTAGGATTGCCCGAGGAGTTCGTTGTTTTGACATAGGACTTATTTTGTCTTGTCGTAACGGCCGAATTGGGGACGAGCAAAACATTCTGTTTTTCATTGGTTACGATGTTAATCGTGTCACTCATACCCGGTTTGATAAGCGGGTTGGGGGAGTCGAGAGCCACTTGAACGTTGTAGCTTACGATGCCCTGACTTACGGTGCCTAAGGTGTCGACTTCGGAAACCTTTCCCGTCGCGGTGAAATTCGGCAAGGCGTCCAAGGTAATAAGCGCTTTTTGACCGACTTTGACGTTTACGACGTCCACCTCGTTGAGGGTCGCCTGAGCCAACTGCTTGTTGCTTAGAAGAACGCCGAGGATTGTCGAGGGACTCACCGGTTGGCCGATTTTGGCGGTGATATTCGTGATGACGCCGGCGAACGGCGCCCGAACGGTATCATTCGCCAGATTTTGTTTGGCATCGTCCAGGGCATTTTGGGCTTGGGTCACGGCTAATTCCTGGGTTTGGATGGCTAAAGCGGTTGGCCCGTCTTCAAGCTGAGCAAGGGCCGCTTGGGTTTGGCTGATCGATAGATTGTCTGTTCCGAGAGACTGTTTGGTCGCCTCGATAGAGTTTTGGATATCCGAGATAGTCGAGAGTTCGCTATTAGTGGTTGTGATGTACGACTCGAGGGTTGTCTCGTCGGCGGTGAGGGCTGGTGGCACCTTGTCATTGTTTTGTTCAAGGGTGGTGTTTACAAGATCTAATAGGCTTTTAAGATTGGTATTGGCAATCGAAACGCTTTTTAGGGTGTCGTTGGTCTCATTGAGGAGTATTTCGACGGTTGAGGTGCTTGAATCGATATTGGAGTTTTTATAATCGGCCAAGCTTTGATTGTAGTTGGCTAAAGCGGTTTGATAGCTCAAGATGGCGTCTTCGCTATAAACCGAGGCGTTTTGGTTGGTGTTGCTTATTAAATTGTCGTAGGCGTATACGTCTCCTTGGGTTGGGTTAATGTTTTTGTCATAGAGGATATTATTAAGACCGTTTACTAAATTCGACAGGTCGATGAAGGCGGTTGAGATGTCGGCGTAAGCGTTGGTGTAGTCGGCGGTCAGGTTGGCTTGATCGGTAGCGAGGGTCTGGCCAGCTTTGGCTACCGCTTCTTGGTCCTGAAGGATGGTCGAAGTGGCCGCGGGGGCCTCAAGTGTCTCGAGGGCCAGCTGAGAGTTCTGAAGACTGGTTTGGGCGTCTCTTGCGGCTCGTTCGTCGTTTGTGGGATCGAGTTCAACCAGGGTTTCGCCAGCCGAAACGGATTCATTGTTTACAACCGGCACGGAGACGACCGTCCCGGAGACTTGCGGCTCGATATTTGTTTGATTCGAAGCCAAAACTTGGCCGGTTCCCGAGACCGTAACGACAATGTTGCCGCGCCGGACCTGAGCGGTGAGATATTGAGTGGTGGCAGTCTTATTCTTGGTTATGGCCCGATAGCCGAGGAAACCTCCCGCGACGACAACGACGAGACCGGCGGCGATCAGTATTTTCTTGTTTTTTATTGTTTTTTTCATGGTTCTTGTTCAAGGACGCGGACTAAGCGTGCGTTTATTTGGCCCTGATCGTTGGGGGAACCCACCACGAGGATCGTCTGGTTGGGCTTAAGGTCGGCGGGCAGAAGGGAGTTGTGCTTATCGTGAATCACGGTTGAACTTGAAAGGAGAATGGTTTTTTCCGTGTTGTCGTCATCGTTCATAACGAGACTTGAGGTCGAAGCGTTGAGGATTTTTCCGAAGGCGCCGTGAGCGTTGGTGAAACCGAAACTCGAAAGAAAACCCATCACCTCGTGACGCTCCCCGCCAAAGTTACTTTCGTAGTACTTGCTCCAAGCGAAAGAAAATTCGGCCTTGTCATAGCCCACGAAGACGCCGGCGCCGAAAGAGACAAGAACAACAATCATCAAGCCGATGATTCCGGTGATTTTCATGAATAACTTGGACTGGAAAAAATCGTTAAGATTCATTGGTTTCTGATCTGAGGATTTTGGAGAAGGAAACGACATCCGTCCAATATTGGGAAAGGTATTTCAGGGACTGAAGAAATACCAGGAGCGTCAGAAGAAAAAGGACGAGATAAGAAACGCTCAGATTTTCCAGAAAGAAAAATCCCAGATCTTTCCAGTCGGCGGTAATGATTTGGGGGTTCGCAAAAATCGCCCCCAATAGTTCTCTTAATTCTGATTTTAAAAAAACGCCCTCGAGGGCGAGAAGGGAAAGAAGAAGGGTCGAGGAGGTCAAAACCAGTAGAAAACCGGAGAAGGCGGTGTTTTTTTTGGCTCGGATCAATTTTTTCTCCGTTCCAATCCGGTTGAGAATGCGGTCAATGAGCTGGATCATCGCTTTTATTTCCTAACTTAATACGGAAAGAAAGCGAATTTTGGTGCGTTTTACCTAAAGGTCGGGAGCTCTTTTCTTGATGAGGGCGATGGCCCGGCGGTAGCGGCTTTTAACGGTATTCAACGGTTCTTCCAGTTTTTCGGCTATTTCCCGAAAAGAGAGCTCTTTCTCGTGTCGGAGAAAAAGGACGGAGTGATAGCGGCCGGGGAGCGAGGAAACCAGATCCCTAAGGGACGAGGAAGCCATCTTTTGATCGGCGGAAAAAGCCACCGAAGGGGCCGAGTCGACGATGTTTTCGAAAAAAGAATTTTCGGGGTTCGCTTGAAACGAAGAAAAGGGGAGGGCTTCCCTCTTATTCAGCCAATCAAGGGCGGTGTTTTTGGCGATGGCGAAAAGCCAGGGCTTGAATTTTTTCTGGGTGTCGAATTTTTTCAGGTTCTTCCAAACCTTGACGAAAGTTTCCTGAACCACGTCTTCGGCTTTGGCCGGATCGCCGACGAAGCGGCGGGCCAGGCTGAGGGCTGGATTCAGATAACGCTTTAGCAAAACCGCGAAGGCGGTTTCGTCGCCCTTGAGATAACGGCGGATTAATTTTTCGTCTGACAAATCTTCTAACGGCATAAATTCAGATTAAGCGATTGGCTTAGACCATAAGAATGGTGGCTCAAGGCAGGTTGGTTGTCAATGGCCGTTTTTTGTTGTATTATAAAGGCTTAGCCGGTGGAGAAGACCGGTTTTTCCATGGAATTAAGAAACATCGCTATCATCGCTCACGTTGATCACGGCAAGACCACCTTGGTCGATGCCTTATTAAAGCAGTCCGAAGACTTTAGGCTTAAAACGAACGATGCCGAGACGCTGATTATGGATTCGAATGATTTGGAGAGAGAACGGGGCATAACCATCTTTTCCAAGAACGCCGCCGTCCATTATCGGGGAGTGAAAATTAATATCGTCGATACGCCGGGCCACGCCGATTTCGGAGGCGAGGTGGAGCGGATTATGCGAATGGTGGACGGAGTTCTTCTTTTAGTGGACGCCAAAGAAGGGCCGATGCCGCAGACAAAATTCGTTTTAAGAAAAGCGATTCAGGCTGGCCACAAGATGGTGGTCGTGATAAGCAAAATTGACAAGCCGGACGCTCGGCCGGAATGGGCCCTGAACGCCACCTATGATTTATTTTTTGAATTAGGCGCGAGCGAAACCCAAATCGACTTTCCGGTCGTTTACGCTTCGGCGGTCCAGGGCAAAGCCGGTCCGACCAAGGATATCTTGGAAATGAAGGACATCAGTCCGATTTTTGAGGCAATCGTGGATCACATTCCCGGTCCGGTCGTGAATCCCCAGGCGCCGCTTCAAATGCTCACCGTCCAGGTGGCTTACGATAACTATAAAGGGAAGCTCGCCATCGGCCGGCTTTATTCCGGCGAACTTAGAAAAAACACGTCGGTCGCTCACATCAACCGCTCGGGCGAGATAAAAAAGGCCCAATTGACTTCGGTGATGGTTTTCGACGGGCTTTTAAGGAAAGAGGCGGAGGTGGTTTCGCCCGGAGACATCGCGGCCATCGCCGGAATTCCCGAAATAACGATTGGCGAAACGATTGCCGATCCGGCGAATCCCATCGCCTTACCCGTCATCGCGATTGATGAGCCGACTGTCAAAATGACCTTCGGGGTGAACACTTCGCCTTTCAGGGGCCGCGAAGGGAAGCTGATTACTTCGAGGAATATTAAAGATCGCCTGGAAAAAGAGCTGGAAACGGACGTGGCTCTGGCGGTCGCGCCGACCGACCAAGCCGATCATTGGATCGTTTCCGGACGGGGAGAGCTGCACCTCGCGATTCTCATCGAAAAGATGCGCCGGGAGGGCTTTGAGTTAGAAGTTTCAAAGCCGCAGGTGATTTTCAAGGAGGAAGCCGGCCGAAAAACCGAGCCGATGGAACTTGTCTCAATCGAGGTGCCGGAAGAGTATTCCGGAACCGTGATTGAAATGATGGCCAAGCGTTTGGGTCTTATGAAGAATATGCGGGCCGAAAAGAATATCCAGATGGATTTTGTCATTCCCACCCGCGGGCTTATCGGCCTCCGCGGAAAATTCTTGACGGCCACCAAAGGAACGGGCGTTATGAACAGCCTGTTTCTGGGCTATGAGGAATATAAAGGCGAAATAAGCGCCATCGCCCACGGCTCAATCGTCTCGACTGGGACGGGGGATACTAATAATTACGGTTTAGTGACGGCCCAAGGCCGGGGCAAGTTGTTCTTGGGCGCCGGCGTGCCGGTTTATGAGGGGATGGTGGTGGGCGAGAATTCCCGGGCGGAAGACGTTTTGGTCAATGTCTGCCGGACGCGGGAACTCACCAATTTCAGAGCCAAAAACGAGGGGCTCCAAGACCAACTGGAAACGCCGCTCAAGCTGACTTTGGAAGACGCCTTGGACTATATCGGCGAAGACGAGCTGGTGGAGACGACGCCCGAAAATATTAGAATCAGGAAGGCATATCTTACGGAAAACGACCGGAAGCGATCCAAGCGGTAAACTCCGCGGGCTTGTCTTCGTAAGGCCTAATCGGAAAGCGGTTGCGTGCTTGAGGGACTCACTTGAGTTATACTTTTTTGAAAGGTCGCTAATTAATCAATCTAAGTTTTTAAATGGAAGAAGGAAAGAATCGTACGGAGGGGTGTCAATGCGGAGCCTGCGCCGGCCGACATTGTCAGGGTTGTTGCGGCGGCCATCATCATTGTTGCGGCCGGCATTGTTTGGTTCGGCTGGTTTTAACCCTTCTCGTGCTCGCGGTCGTTTTTTGGATCGGAGTCAGGGTTGGTGAGATGAAGATGTTCTTCTATGAAGCGGAGGTTTATAACGCCGGGACGCTTAAGAACGGCGCTGTCGCTCCCAATCAATTGGAACGCGGGACCTGGTTTATGGGTCCTTGGATGATGAATCCCTGGTTTTACGAAACCGGCGGTTCGGCGACTTCGACGGCCAAATAAATTTGGCGGGACTAATTAAACAAAAGCGTCCTCACGGGCGTTTTTGTTTTGACTCGAATGTATCTTCCGATTTATCATACATAAACGATGAACGATAAGTTGCGGATTGTCGGTTTGGTGGGTAGCTTGCGGCGGGGTTCTTATAACCGAGCTTTGATGGCGGCGGCTAAGGAGTTATTGCCCCCGGAGGTTGAACTCGA